>JAFVWG010000171.1 GCA_017501805.1 Oscillospiraceae bacterium | reverse complement strand
GCGGGCAAGCGCGGCTTTGTCAGGGCCGATGGCGAAGACCTCCGTTTCGAGGACGGCACACTTGCCCGCTTCTGGGGCGTCAACTTTAACGGCGGCGCCTGCTTCCCGGATAGAGACTACGCAGTGAAGGTCGCGCGCCGTCTGGCGCAGGCGGGCTGCAACCTCGTCCGTTTCCACCAGCTCGATGCCGAGTGGGACACGCCGAACATCTTCTCCTACAGCAAGGGTCGGCGGCTTACCACCACCCGCAGGCTGGACGAAAAAAGCATGGATGCGCTGGATTATCTGATCCACTGCCTCAAGGAAGAGGGCATCTACTGCTACCTCGATATGTCCACCTACCGTCACTATAAAGAAGGCGACGGCGTTATGGAGTATGAACTGCTCCCCGACAACGCCCGTCCCTGGTCGATGGTCGATCCGCGTATGATCGAGCTGCAGAAGGAGTTTGCAACGCAGATCTGGACGCACGTGAACCCCTACACCGGGCTCGCGTATAAGGACGACCCCGTGTTCGTCCTGACCGAGATCATCAACGAGTGCGACCTGTTCTCCAATGCTTCCACCCGCAACAAGAGCTTCCGGAACTGCCCGTTCCACGAAAATCAGTTCCGCGAATTTATGCGCGACTGGCTCGCGGAGAACGGTCTTGGTTACGACTGGGAAACTGCCGATCCCTACGGCGACGTGAGCGAGACGATGCTCTCCTTCAAGGTCCATCTGCAGAAGAAATACTTCCGCGAGATGTATGACCATATGCGTTCCGTCGGAGTCAGAGTCCCCATCACCGGCACCAACTGGTCGAAGGCGAACGCCAACATCATCTCGCACGAGGAGATGGACTTCACCGACTCCCATCACTATTTCTACGACTGGAAGTGGGGCAACACCGAGCGCTTCTGCGCGAACCACTCCATCACCTTCTCCCCCATCTGCTTCCCGGCTCTGTCCCGGATGAAACTTGCGGGCAAGCCGTTCTTCGTTTCCGAGTGGGATATGCCGTGGCCGAACTCCTACCGTGCCGAATCGTCGATCTACTACGCAGCGGTCGGCGCTCTGCAGGGCTGGGCAGGCTTCGCCATCCACACCTACGCCTACGGAACGCGGCTGGAGGATATGAAGATCCTCGGTCGTGAGCAGTCCTCCCCGGTCGCGGGCGTCCCCTATCGCGAGGGCATCTTCTCCGTGTGGAACGATCCGGCAAAGTTCGGTCTGTTCTATCATGCCGCACTGATGCTTCGCCGCGGCGACGTCTCCCCGGCGAAGAAGAAGATCGCCGTTCAGACCGAGCTGAGCGAAAAGCTCGTCAACACCGCCGCAAACACCGGTCTGGAGCAGCATTTCCTCGCCAGCGTGTTTGACAACAAGCTCCCCGAGGGCTATGACGAGCTGGTCAGCGAATCCGACAGGATCGCCGTTCCCGAGCCCGGAAAGTACGTCTCGGACAACGGTGAGCTTTGGCGCGATCTCAAAAAGCGCATCGGCGCCGTCGATACGCCGCGCACCAAGGTCCTCTACGGATTTCTGAATCTCGCCGGTCCGAAATCCTCCATCAAGCTTCCCCCGAAGAACAACTTCGTTGACCTCAACGGGATGCGCGTGGAGTGCACGACGGACTTCGCCGTCATCGCGATGTCCTCGCTGACCGATGCCCCGATCGAGACGAGCGACAACATCCTCATCTCCGCCATCGGACGCGCCCGCAACTCGGACGCGCAGTTCGACGGTGAAAAGCTGGTCGACATCGGCAAGCCGCCCATTCTGGCAGAGGTCGTCAACGCGAAGATCACGATGAAGACCGACAAGCCGGATACGCTCCGCGTCTGGGGCGTCAACGCCGAGGGCTACTACGCCGGCAAGTGCGACGTCACCGACAACGGCGACGGCACGATCACCTTCGAGATCGGCGACGAGCTCAACCCCGCCTGCTACTACCTGGTCGTAGCAGACTGACCCCATAAACAACCACCTCTTCGCTCCGCGAAGAGGTGGTTTTCTTTTCCCTTTTGATACCCCCGCCTGCCGAAGGCAGTATCTCCATCCGCCGCTTGCGGCAGCAAAAAAAGCCTTCCCCTAAACGAACGAGGGAGCCTTTCCTAGGAAAGGCTCCCTCGTTCGTTTAGGGGAAGGCTTTTTTTGCTGCCGCAAGCGGCGGATGGAGATACTGCCTTCGGCAGGCGGGGGTATCAAAAGGGAAAAGAAAACCACCTCTTCGCGGAGCGAAGAGGTGGTTGTTTATGGGGTCAGTCTGCTACGACCAGGTAGTAGCAGGCGGGGTTGAGCTCGTCGCCGATCTCGAAGGTGATCGTGCCGTCGCCGTTGTCGGTGACGTCGCACTTGCCGGCGTAGTAGCCCTCGGCGTTGACGCCCCAGACGCGGAGCGTATCCGGCTTGTCGGTCTTCATCGTGATCTTCGCGTTGACGACCTCTGCCAGAATGGGCGGCTTGCCGATGTCGACCAGCTTTTCACCGTCGAACTGCGCGTCCGAGTTGCGGGCGCGTCCGATGGCGGAGATGAGGATGTTGTCGCTCGTCTCGATCGGGGCATCGGTCAGCGAGGACATCGCGATGACGGCGAAGTCCGTCGTGCACTCCACGCGCATCCCGTTGAGGTCAACGAAGTTGTTCTTCGGGGGAAGCTTGATGGAGGATTTCGGACCGGCGAGATTCAGAAATCCGTAGAGGACCTTGGTGCGCGGCGTATCGACGGCGCCGATGCGCTTTTTGAGATCGCGCCAAAGCTCACCGTTGTCCGAGACGTACTTTCCGGGCTCGGGAACGGCGATCCTGTCGGATTCGCTGACCAGCTCGTCATAGCCCTCGGGGAGCTTGTTGTCAAACACGCTGGCGAGGAAATGCTGCTCCAGACCGGTGTTTGCGGCGGTGTTGACGAGCTTTTCGCTCAGCTCGGTCTGAACGGCGATCTTCTTCTTCGCCGGGGAGACGTCGCCGCGGCGAAGCATCAGTGCGGCATGATAGAACAGACCGAACTTTGCCGGATCGTTCCACACGGAGAAGATGCCCTCGCGATAGGGGACGCCCGCGACCGGGGAGGACTGCTCACGACCGAGGATCTTCATATCCTCCAGCCGCGTTCCGTAGGCGTAGGTGTGGATGGCGAAGCCTGCCCAGCCCTGCAGAGCGCCGACCGCTGCGTAGTAGATCGACGATTCGGCACGGTAGGAGTTCGGCCACGGCATATCCCACTCGGAAACGAAGAACGGCTTGCCCGCAAGTTTCATCCGGGACAGAGCCGGGAAGCAGATGGGGGAGAAGGTGATGGAGTGGTTCGCGCAGAAGCGCTCGGTGTTGCCCCACTTCCAGTCGTAGAAATAGTGATGGGAGTCGGTGAAGTCCATCTCCTCGTGCGAGATGATGTTGGCGTTCGCCTTCGACCAGTTGGTGCCGGTGATGGGGACTCTGACTCCGACGGAACGCATATGGTCATACATCTCGCGGAAGTATTTCTTCTGCAGATGGACCTTGAAGGAGAGCATCGTCTCGCTCACGTCGCCGTAGGGATCGGCAGTTTCCCAGTCGTAACCAAGACCGTTCTCCGCGAGCCAGTCGCGCATAAATTCGCGGAACTGATTTTCGTGGAACGGGCAGTTCCGGAAGCTCTTGTTGCGGGTGGAAGCATTGGAGAACAGGTCGCACTCGTTGATGATCTCGGTCAGGACGAACACGGGGTCGTCCTTATACGCGAGCCCGGTGTAGGGGTTCACGTGCGTCCAGATCTGCGTTGCAAACTCCTTCTGCAGCTCGATCATACGCGGATCGACCATCGACCAGGGACGGGCGTTGTCGGGGAGCAGTTCATACTCCATAACGCCGTCGCCTTCTTTATAGTGACGGTAGGTGGACATATCGAGGTAGCAGTAGATGCCCTCTTCCTTGAGGCAGTGGATCAGATAATCCAGCGCATCCATGCTTTTTTCGTCCAGCCTGCGGGTGGTGGTAAGCCGCCGACCCTTGCTGTAGGAGAAGATGTTCGGCGTGTCCCACTCGGCATCGAGCTGGTGGAAACGGACGAGGTTGCAGCCCGCCTGCGCCAGACGGCGCGCGACCTTCACTGCGTAGTCTCTATCCGGGAAGCAGGCGCCGCCGTTAAAGTTGACGCCCCAGAAGCGGGCAAGTGTGCCGTCCTCGAAACGGAGGTCTTCGCCATCGGCCCTGACAAAGCCGCGCTTGCCCGC
>JAFVWG010000170.1 GCA_017501805.1 Oscillospiraceae bacterium | reverse complement strand
CCGTCTTCGAAGCACCCTTCGGCGCGATCCGCTACGAAATTCTCGGCATTGAAAAATAGGAAAAGAGTGAGGCATAGGGAACTATGCCTCATTTCGATAACCGAAACACATCCCCACACCCGCTTACTGGAGTGCATTCTATGATCGAAACAGTCACAAGCCGCCATAATCCGCTTCTTGTCCACGTGAGAAAGCTTTTCTCCTCCCGTGCGTACAGACAGGCGAAGGGGGAGTTTGCCGCTGACGGCGTAAAGCTCCTGCGCGAGGCGATCTGCTGGAAGTTTCCGATCACGGCAGTGATCCTGACAGATGGTGTGGAGCTCCCGGATCTGGCGGATGATGTACGTGTGGTCCGCGTACCGTCCGATGTTATGCAGTCCGTCTCGCCGATGGAGGCGCCGCAGGGAGCGCTGTTCACCTGCAGGATCCCCGAGCAGGAACCGCTTCGGATCACGCGTGGCACGCTGATCCTTGACGAACTGCAGGACCCCGGCAACCTCGGAACGATCCTGCGCACGGCGGATGCAATGCAGGTGCCGGTCGTGCTCTCCGAGGGTTGTGCGGATCTCTGGAATCAAAAAACGGTCCGCGCAACGATGGGCGCGCTCTTCCGCACCCGCACCGTGCGCGCATCCCGCGAAGAGATCATTTGCGAAGCAAGGTCGGCGGGCATCCCGCTGATCGCCGCCGCCCTCACCCCGCGTGCGGAGGATATCCGCAGCGCACCTTTGGACGGCGCAGTGATCATCGGCAACGAGGGAAGAGGCATCTGCGAAACGTTCCTCCGTGCCGCGGACAGGGAGATCATCATCCCGATGAACGAACGATGCGAGTCTCTCAACGCGGCTGTCGCCGCCTCGATCATTCTTTGGGAGCTTCGAAGAGACCGTCCCGAATAAGACAGAAAGATATGGGTGTACGCATTGCTTCAATATTGGATTTGGCTCAGCACGAGAAAATATCTCAGAGGTGAGCGTCAGCTTGCGCTATTGGAACGATTCGGCTCTCCGCAGGAGGTATACCTTGCGGATGCCGATGCGCTGAAAGCGGCTGCGGAGCTGCAGCAGCGGGAGCTTGCCTCTCTGTGCGATAAGGACCTGACTGCCGCAAAGTCGATCCTTGCGCGCTGTGATGAAAAGCGCATCTCCATCCTCACCTGGCAGGATGCGAACTATCCCGAGCGGCTGAAGAACATCGCGAATCCGCCCCTGATGCTTTACTACGAAGGCACGTTCCCCAAGCTGGACGATCAGGTGTCCATTGCAGTCGTCGGAAGCAGACACGCCTCGGCATACGGATTGATGCACGCAAAGCGGCTCGGCTATCAGTTGGCCAGAAGCAGGATTGTTGTGGTCTCCGGCGGCGCACGCGGAGCGGATACACAGGCGCTGCTCGGCGCTCTGACGGGTGACCATCCGGTTATCGCCGTGCTTGGCTGCGGAACGGATGTTGCCTATCCCGCAGAGAACAAGGTGCTTTTTGATGACATCCGCAAGCGCGGCTGCCTCCTTTCGGAGTATCCGCCGGGAACGCCGCCGCTCGGAGAGCATTTTCCGATACGAAACCGCATTCTGTGCGGTCTTTGTCAAGGCGTCCTTCTGGTGGAGGCTCCCAAACAGAGCGGAGCGATGATCACGGCGCGGATCGCCCTCGAAGAGGGAAGAGATGTCTTTACGATCCCCGCAAATCTCGGCACAGACTCCGCATCCGGCAACATCTCGCTGCTGAAAAGCGGAGCGATCCTGGTTGAAAGCAGCTACGACATATTGAATGAGTACGCCGGCAGATATGCCGGACTCGATACAACCTACGAACCGACTCCCGCACCACCGACCGAAAACGAAGTACCCGCTCAGCCCCGACCCGCGCCCGGTAAGGTCGTAAAGACCGCACTTGAGGACGCGATCCGCGGCGTCAGCGAGGAGGAAGCCGCACTGCTGCGGCTGCTGGCGGACGGTCCTTTGGATGCGGACAGCATCATCGAACAATCCTCGATCCCGGCAGGACAGGTCTCCGGCACTGTGACACTTCTGGAGATCCGCGGATATCTGCGCCGTTATCCGGGACACCGATTCGGTTTGAGCGATAAATTGACTACGGAGGATTCTCATGGCTAATAACGTAAAGAATCTTGTGATCGTAGAGTCGCCGTCCAAGGCGAAGACGATCGAAAAATATCTCGGAAAGGACTTCCTCGTCAAGGCGAGTATGGGACATCTTCGCGATCTTCCCAAGAGCACGATGGGCGTGGATTTCGACAACGATTTTGCCGTGCAGTATCAGGCGATGCCCGGTAAGGAAAAGGTCATTGCAGAGCTGAAGCGCTGTGCGGAAACCGCAGAAAACGTCTATCTCGCAACCGACCCGGACCGTGAAGGTGAAGCGATCTCCTGGCATCTGAAAGAGCTGCTGGAGATCCCCGAGAACAAGATCCTCCGTGTGACCTTCAATGAGATCACGCGCAGCGTCGTGCAGAAGGCGATCGAAGCTCCGCGCGGGATCGACTATAATCTGGTCGATGCCCAGCAGGCGCGTCGTGTGCTGGACCGAATCGTCGGCTACAAGCTCAGCCCGCTGCTGTGGAAAAAAGTCCGCAAAGGACTTTCCGCGGGTCGTGTGCAGTCTGTTGCCGTGCGTCTGGTCGTCGACCGCGAGAAGGAGATCAACGCATTCGAACAGAAGGAATTCTGGACGATCGAATCTCTGCTTGAGCGCGTCGGAAAAGAAGGAAAGCTCTCCGCGCAGTACTACGGCAGCCCCAAGAAGCAGGAGCTTGCGAATGAGGGCGCTGCGGACGCTGTGATCGCCGATGTAAAGGGTAAGGAATTCCTCGTCACCACCGTCAAAAAGACGGAGAAAAAGCGTTCTCCCGCACCTCCGTTCATCACGTCCACACTCCAGCAGGAGGCTTCAAGAAAGCTCAATATGACCCCGCGCTATACGATGTCGGTCGCGCAGCAGCTCTATGAAGGCGTTGAGGTGACCGGCGAGGACTCCGTGGGTCTTATCACCTATATGCGTACCGACTCCCAGCGCATCTCCGAAGAAGCGCTCTCGGCAGCCGGTGAGTATATCAAAAGCCATTTCGGCGATGCGTACTACAACGGTTCGCCGCGCCGCTTCAAGTCGAAAGGAAACGCGCAGGACGCGCACGAAGCGATCCGTCCGAGCAATCTCTCGCTCGATCCGGAAAAGATCCGCGGAGACCTCAGCAAGGATCAGTACCGCCTGTATAAGCTGATCTGGGATCGCTTTATCGCTTCTCAGATGGCGTGCGTGCTCTATGACGCCGTCGCGGTCGATCTCACCTGCGGTGAGCACGTCTTCCACGCAAGCAATCAGACGATGAAATTTGCCGGCTTTACGGCAATCTACGAAGAGGGTAAGGACGACGAAGTTCAGGAGCCCGACACGGCGCTTCCGGATCTCACCGAGGGCGAACGCCTGCTGTGCAAAGATGCAAACAAACAGCAGCATTTCACCCAGCCCCCCGCACGCTATACGGAAGCTACTCTTGTGCGTGCTATGGAAGAAAAGGGCATCGGCAGACCGTCGACCTACGCAACGATCGTCTCCACGATCGAAAACAAGGAGTATGTTCTGAAAAAGGACAAGCGCCTGTATCCGACGCCGCTCGGACAGACGATCAACGACCAGATGCTGATGATCTACTTCACAGACATCATCGGCGTCGAATTCACGGCGGAAATGGAACAGCGGCTCGATAAGATCGAGGACGGCAGCATTTCCTGGAAGGCGGTTCTGCGCGACTTCTACACGGGCTTCAGCAAAGAGCTTGCGTCTGCGGAGGAAGCTCTCCGCGACACGCGCATCCGCGTACCGGACGAGGTCTCCGATGAGATCTGCGATATTTGCGGACGGAATATGGTCGTCAAGATCGGTCCCTTCGGAAAATTCCTCGCCTGCCCGGGCTACCCCGAGTGCAAGAACACAAAACCCATCGTTGAGCATATGCCGGGACGCTGCCCGAAGTGCGGCAGCGGTATCCTCAAGCGAACCTCGAAAAACGGACATCCGTACTACGCCTGCGAAAAGGGCGCAGCCTGCGGCTTTATGAGCTGGGACGTGCCGACCGCAGAGGACTGCCCGGTCTGCAAGGAGACGATGTTCAAACGTGCGGGCAAGGGCAGAATGAAACCCTTCTGCATCAACCCGAACTGCGAAAACTTCCTGCCTGAGGACAAGCGCGGATACTACAAAAAGAAGACCGACGACGGTGAAGAGAAAAAGACCGTGCCCGAGAAAAAGAAAACGACTTCGCGTAAGTCGCCGTCTAAAGGAAAAAAGGCATGAAGCACGAAAACCTTGCAGTGACTGTCGTCGGCGCGGGACTTGCAGGCTGTGAAGCCGCGTGGCAGCTGGCACGGCGCGGCTTCGAGGTCGATCTGATCGAGATGAAGCCGGAAAAAATGACGCCCGCGCACCACAGCACGGATTTTGCGGAGCTTGTCTGCTCCAACTCTCTGCGCGGCGACAAGCTTGAAAACGCCGTCGGGCTCCTCAAGGAGGAACTCCGCAGAGCGGGTAGCCTGATCCTCTCCTGCGCGGATGCGACCCGCGTGGAAGCGGGCGGCTGCCTCGCCGTTGACCGCGAAGCATTTTCCGCAGCGGTGACAGAGCGCATTCGGAATCACCCGCGCATCCATATCCGGGCGGGAGAGATCACCGAGATCCCGGAGCCTCCCGCGATCATTGCGACGGGCCCCCTGACCTCCGATGCGCTTGCCGAAGCGATCCACGCGTGGTTCGGCGGGGAAGAGGATCTGCATTTCTTTGATGCAGCCGCACCGCTCGTCACGGCGGAAAGCATCGATATGGAAAGCGCCTGGTTTGCCTCGCGCTATGACATCGGCACGCCTGACTATCTGAACTGCCCCCTCAGCCGCGAAGAATATGCGGACTTCGTCCGTGAGCTTGCGGAGGCGGAGCAGGCGCCCGTACACGGCTTCGAGGACAGCCGTGTGTTTGAGGGCTGTATGCCGGTCGAGGTTATGGCGCGGCGCGGCTTCGATACGCTCCGCTTCGGACCGATGAAGCCCGTTGGGCTGAAAGACCCCGCAACGGGAAAAGAGCCGTATGCCGTTGTCCAGCTTCGACGCGACAACGCCGCAGGAAGCATCTACAACATCGTCGGCTTCCAGACGCATCTGCGCTTCCCGGAGCAGCGGCGTGTCTTCTCGATGATCCCCGCGCTGAAGAATGCGGAGTTTGTGCGCTACGGCGTGATGCACCGCAACACGTTTTTGAATTCTCCGCAGCTCCTTGACCGCTACTATGCGGACCGTCGGCAGCCTCTTATCGCATTCGCGGGGCAGATGACCGGCGTCGAGGGGTATGTGGAATCCACAGCCTCCGGCTATCTTGCCGCAGTCGCGCTTGCCGCAAAGCTCAGCGGCAGAGAGCCGACCGACTTCCCGCCGGAGACTGCGATCGGCGCACTGGCGGCGTACATCTCCAATCCGGCTGTGACACAGTTCCAGCCGATGAATGTGAATTTCAGCCTGATGCCTCCGCTGCAGCAGCGGGTGAAGGGCAAGGCGAACCGTAAACTTGCCGTTGCGGAGAGAGCGCTGTCCAAGCTCTCCGAATCGCTTGAAAAGGAGCGTGAATACCTTGAAGATCCTGATTGACGCCATGGGCGGCGACAACGCGCCGGAACAGATCGTGCTGGGAGCAGTGGACGCCGCGGCGCATACGGATGCTGAGCTCGTCCTCGTGGGCGCAGGCTCGCAGATCCTTGAGATCCTCAGCCGGAACGGCATCGACACCCTTCCGAAGGGGATGGAGATCGCAAACGCCGAGGACGTCGTGGATATGCACGACGATCCGGCAACCGTTATCAAAAAACATCCGCAGTCGTCTATGATCGTCGGACTGAGGATGCTTGCGGATGATCTTGGAGATGCTTTTGTCTCGGCGGGAAGCACCGGCGCGCTCCTGACGGCGGCAACGCTGATCGTCAAGCGCTGCAAGGGCATCCGCAGAGCCGCGCTCGGTCCCGTGCTTCCGACGAAGACGGGCAAGTGCGTTCTGATGGACTGCGGCGCGAACGCCGAGTGCACACCGGAGTTTCTTCTGCAGTTCGCCGCTATGGGTTCGTTTTATGCGGAGACCGCACTTGGCATCGAAAAGCCACGCGTTGCGCTTTTGAACATCGGCGTGGAGGACACCAAGGGCGGCACGCTCCAGAAGGAAGCCTACGCACTTCTGAAAGCTGCGGGCGAAAGCGGACGCATCAATTTCATCGGAAATCTCGAGGCGAGAGAGGCGCTGCTCGGCGGCGCGGATGTTCTCGTTTCGGACGGCTTCTCGGGAAACGTCCTGCTCAAGACCGTCGA
Organism: Oscillospiraceae bacterium; assembly: GCA_017501805.1. Taxonomy (GTDB): domain Bacteria; phylum Bacillota; class Clostridia; order Oscillospirales; family Oscillospiraceae; genus RGIG3566. The sequence continues at coordinate 11,855 of JAFVWG010000170.1, read as the reverse complement.
GGGTACAGCACTCTTCCTCAGCGGAATGATCCGCAATATGTTCAAAAAGAACCTTCTCACCAAGATCGCTGCGCTCATCTGCAAGGGCGGCATCCGCGATTTCAAAAAAATGCTCGACTACCGTGAGACGGGTGGAACGGCGTTTATCGGACTGAAAAAGCCCGTCATCAAAGCGCACGGCTCGTCCGACCGCAGAGCGATCGAGACCGCGATATATCTTGCGATCGAGACCGTCCGCGCGGACCTTGCGTCCCGCATTTCACAGGCAGCGGAGCTGATGGCCCCCGCAAAGGAGAACGGAAATGTACAGTAAGCTCGAAGAGAAGATCGGCTACACCTTTTCCGACCGCGCTTATCTGGAGCTGGCACTGACGCATAGCTCCTACGCCAACGAACGCCGCGCGGAAGGCTGCAGGGACAACGAGAGACTGGAATTCCTCGGTGATTCCGTCCTCGGCTTTATCGTTGCGAAGAAGCTCTACAGCAGCTTTCCCGACAGACCCGAGGGTGAGCTGACGAAGCTCCGTGCCGACCTCGTCTGCGAGACCAATCTCGCGGCGGCAGCTGCAGGCGTTGGGCTTGGCGACTATCTGCGCCTCGGAAGCGGCGAAGACCAGTCCGGCGGAAGAAAGCGCAGCAGCATCACTTCCGACGCGATGGAATCCGTGATCGCGGCTGCGTACCTTGACGGAGGGCTTTCCGCGGCGGAGACGATCATTGATCGCCTGATCCTGAAGAACGGCTTCATCGCCGACCGGCGCAGCATCGACTACAAGACGCGCTTTCAGGAGCTTGTGCAGCGGGAGAAGGGCAAGACGATCCACTACGTTCTGGTCGAGGAGTCCGGTCCGGATCACGACAAACAATTCACAGTCAAAGCGCTGCTCAACGGCAAGATCGTCGGACAGGGCAGCGGCAGAAGCAAAAAACGCGCGGAGCAGGACTCGGCAAAAAACGCGATCGAAGCCCTGTATCCGAACGAAACGCTTTGAAAAGCCGCGGGATCTTTCTGAGATCCCGCGGCTTTTCCCTTTACAGAGAACAGGCGGCGTGAGACCGCATTTTTACTTGCATTTCATGACGAAAATTGTTAAAATGTTTAGGATTGTAATTTAGAGAGGTATTGCCTGTGTATCTGAAGAGCCTTGAGCTGCAGGGATTCAAATCCTTTGCCGATCGAACGCTCATCCGATTTGACGACGACATCACCGCGATCGTCGGCCCGAACGGAAGCGGAAAATCGAATATATCCGACGCCATCCGCTGGGTTATGGGCGAAATGCGCACAAAAGAGCTGCGCGGCGCCAAGATGGAAGACGTCATTTTCGGCGGTACGCAGTCCCGCCCCGCGCTCGGTTTTGCCGAGGCAACGCTTACGCTGGACAACAGCGACGGTGTTTTTCGCATTGAAGCGCCCGAAGTTGCCATCACGCGCAGGTATTATCGCTCCGGCGAGAGCGAATACTATATCAACCGCCAGAGTGCGCGTCTGCGCGATATTTCCGAGCTGTTTATGGACACCGGACTCGGACGCGAGGGCTATTCCAACATCGGACAGGGACGAATCGATGAGATCGTCTCCCTCAAGAGCACCGACAGGCGAGAGATCTTCGAAGAAGCTGCCGGCATCTCGAAGTACCGCCACCGCAAGGAAGAAACGGAACGCAGGCTCGCCAACACCGAGGACAATCTGCTCCGCATCGGTGACAAGATCTCCGAGCTGGAGCTGCAGGTCGGTCCTCTGCGTAAGCAGGCGGAGCAGGCAAAGAAATATCTTCACTTCCGTGACGAGCTCAAGGGTCTGGAAGTGACCGTTTGGCTCGACACGCTGGACAAGCTTGCCAAAACCGCAAAGAAGGCGGAAGAAGACTACACATCCGCTGCGTTTGTTCTGGAACAGCAGCACGATGAACTCAACCGCCTCTATGCCGCCGCCGAGCAGTCGCTTCTTCAGCTCAATCAGATGACCCTGCAGGCCGATGAGAAGCGCGACAGGATCTCCGAACAGGAGTCCGCGCTTCAGCAGACAGAGACAAAGCTCTCCGTCGATCGCACGAACCTGCAGAACAGCAAGGAAAACCTTGAACGTCTGCGCGATGAGATCGCCGATCAGAAGAAGCAGACCTCCGGTGTTCAGGAGAAAATCGAAACGCACAAGACGCGGATCGAAGAGATCCGTGCAGAGGTGGAAGCCCTGCAGGAGCAGCTGCTCCGGGCGACCTCCGAATTTGAGACCGCCGTCGGCGCGGAAGACGAGCGCAGAAAGATGAGTGCGCGTGACAGCGCACAGGCTGCGCTTCTGCTCACGCAGATCTCTGCGAAAAAGGCAGAGCTTGCCTCCGTATCCGCTTCGATGAGTGAAGTTGTTGCAAGAAAGAATTCCCTTGCCGCGGAGTCCGAAGAACTCTCGGAGCGTCTGTCGGCTGCCGAGGAACAGGCGGCGCAGACAGCTGCCCAGCTGAAAAAAGCCCGAGAGGATGCCGCTTCCGAAGAAAACACCATTCGCGGCTACGCACTTCGTGAAAACGCGCGCAAGGAAAAGCGCGAGCGCCTGCAGACAGCGACGGACGAGCTGGAGATCGAAGAGAAGACCGTTCGCTCACGCATCACGATGCTGCAGGAAATGCGCCGCGATTATGAGGGCTTCTCCAAAGCGGTCAAGATCGTTATGAACAGCGCTTCCAACGGACAGCTCAGCGGCGTCTGCGGTCCTGTCTCGGACCTCATCCGCACGAAGAACGAGCATTCCCTCGCGATCGAATCCGCCCTCGGCGGTGCGATGCAGGACGTCGTTGTGGAATCCCGTTCCGCCGCCAAGGCCTGCATCCGTTTCCTCAGCCGCTGCAACGGCGGCAGAGCGACCTTTGCACCGATCGAAGCAATGATCCCGCGGTCCATCCGCGAAAAGGGTCTCGAGTCAGAGCCCGGCTTCGTGGGCATCGCCGCCGATCTTGTGATGTACGACAAGAAATACGAGAATGTCATCCGCAACCTCCTCGGCGCGGTTGCCGTGGCGGAGGATCTGGACGCCGCCTCGGAGATCAGCAAGCATTATTCCAGCAGATTCCGCATCGTTACGCTCGACGGACAGATCGTCAACAGCGGCGGTTCGATGACGGGCGGCTCGGCCTCCAAAAACGCGGGTATGCTTTCTCGCGCGAATGAACTGACCGCTCTTGAAGAAAAACAAAAGACGCTTGCCGAGCGCCTTGCAGCCTCCCGCGAAGAGCTCGCGGAGGCGATCCGCGTTTGTGAGGAAGCGGCGTATCAGACCGCCGAGGCGCAGACGCAGCTCCGAAAGGCAGAAGACGACGTTCTTCGTCTGGAAGGCGAGAAGCGGCAGTACGAGATCCTTTTGGAAAGTCTGCGCGAAGCGCTTTCCGCAAGACAGCGTGAGATCGCGGAGATCGACAGCCGAAATGCAGGCGACGAAGCGCGCCTGAACGCGCTCAACCGCGAAATTGCTGCACTTTCCAATGATCACGCACTGCTTGAACGCAAGGTTTCCGAGTATCAGGCCCAAAGCGGAGCAACGGACGGCGCACGGAAAGAGCTGACGGAAAAAATCACCGCTCTGAAAATGGAGATCGCCGCGAAGGACGCGGAGCAGGAAGCCGCGCTGAACGGTATCGAACAGCTTCTTGCGATCACCGAGCAGCTCCGTGGCGATCAGGCCCAGAAGGACGCACGCATTGCGGAATTCGAAGCGGAGTGCGACCGACTGACCGCCCTCATTGCAGAAGATGAGGCGCTGCGCGACGAACAGCAGAAGCGGATCGAAGAGAAGAAACAGGAGCTTCAGCAGTTCCTTGCAGAACGGAACGCCGTAGAGCAGACCCGCACAAAAGCTGACCGTGACGCGCAGGAAAAGAACAAGGAAATCGTTCTGATGGAACGTGAGACCGCACGTCTGGAGCAGAAAAAGGCGACTTCCGCCATGGAAGAAAAGCAGATTCTCGATAAGCTCTGGGACAGCTACGAGCTGACGCGCACGACCGCGCAGGATGTTGCGGTCGAGGTCGAATCCATCGCCGCGGCGAACCGCCGTATCGCGGAGCTGCGAAAGGGAATCTCTTCGCTCGGAACGCCGAACCTCGGCGCGATCGAGGAATTTGAGCGTGTCAACGAACGCTATACCTATCTGACAGGTCAGCGCGACGATGTTCAGCACGCGAAGCGCGAGCTGGAGCAGATCGTCAGCAGCATTACCCAGCAGATGGAAGAGCTGTTCCTTGCCGAATTTGGGAAGATCTCCGCTTGCTTTACGGCGACCTTCACGGAGATGTTCGGCGGCGGCAAAGCGTCGCTCGAGCTTGAGGATCCGAATGATCCGCTCAGCTGCGGCATCGAGATCCGCGTGCAGCCGCCCGGAAAACAGCTGAAAACCATCACGCTGCTCTCCGGCGGTGAGAAGGCTTTCGTCGCGATCGCACTGTATTTTGCGATTCTGCAGGTGCGTCCGGCATCCTTCTGCCTCCTCGACGAGATCGACGCCGCGCTCGACGATAACAACGTTGCAAGATTCAACAAGAAGCTTCGCGCTTTTTCCGACAAAACGCAGTTCATCGTCATTACGCATCGCCGCGGCACGATGGAAGCCGCCGATGCGCTGTACGGCGTCACGATGCAGGAAAAGGGCGTTTCGCGCATCCTGCACGTCGATCTGCGGCAGATCGAGCAGCAGATGCATATCGAATCATAAATCGGGAGATAAGCAATGTCATTCTTTGATAAGATCAAAAACGGTCTGAAAAAGACCGCATCCTCCATCACCGCTGTGTTTCAGGGCGCTACAGAGCTTGACGACGATTTTTACGACGAGCTCGAAGAAACACTCATTCTTTCGGATATGGGCGCCGTCTCCGCGATGGAGGCCGTTGAGGCACTGCGCAGCGTTGTCCGTGAAAAGAAGCTGTCGACCGCCGAAGAGGCAAAAGAAGCTCTGCGCGACATTCTCGCGGAAATGCTCGAGGTGGGCGACTGCTCACTGAACCTTTCGTCAAAGCCGTCCGTTGTGCTCTTTGTCGGTGTGAACGGCGTTGGAAAGACCACCTCCATCGGCAAGATCGCACAGCAGATGAAGCAGGACGGAAAAAATGTTCTGCTCTGTGCAGCGGATACCTTCCGCGCGGCTGCAGCGGATCAGCTTGAGATCTGGTCACAGCGGTCCGGCACGCAGATCGTGCGTCAGGATGAAGGTGCCGACCCCGCATCGGTCGTCTATGACGCGATCTCTGCGGCAAAGGCGAGAGGCAGCGATGTCATCCTCTGCGACACGGCGGGAAGACTGCATAACAAGGCAAATCTGATGCAGGAGCTGGAAAAGATCCGCCGCGTGATCTCGCGTGAGCTGCCAAACGTAGATGTTGAGGTGCTGCTTGTTCTGGATGCAACGACCGGTCAGAACGGCGTTGTGCAGGCGAAGCAGTTCCGCGATCTCGTCGGTGTGACAGGCATCGTTTTGACCAAGCTCGACGGAACCGCGAAGGGCGGCGTCGTGCTGGCGATCGCAAAGGAGCTCGGCATTCCCGTGAAATACATCGGCGTAGGCGAGGGGATCGACGATCCGATGCCCTTTGACCGCGCTTCGTTTGCGGAGGCACTGTTATGATCAGAAAAGACGGCAGAAAAACAGACGAGCTGCGTCCCGTTTCCATGCAGACGGACTTCCTCCGTTTCGCGGAGGGAAGCTGCCTGATCACCTGCGGAAACACGATGGTGCTCTGTGCCGCATCCGTTGAGGAAGGCGCTCCTCCGCACGTCGCACCCGGCTGCGGTTGGGTCACGGCTGAGTATTCGATGCTTCCGCGTGCCAATCGTCACCGCAGCAAGCGTGATATCAGCAAACTGAAGCTCAGCGGCAGAAGTGCCGAGATCCAGCGCCTGATCGGCAGAAGCCTTCGCGCTTCGATCGATCTGAGTCTGCTCGGAGAGCGCACGATCACCGTTGACTGCGATGTGCTGCAGGGCGACGGCGGAACGCGCACGGCTTCCGTTACGGGTGGTTTTGTTGCGATGGCGCTCGCCTGCAAAAAGCTTGTGGAGAACGGCATTCTTCCGAAAACTCCGATCCGTTCCTTTGTCGCGGGCATTTCCGCGGGGATCATCGACGACGTTCCGATGCTCGACCTTCCCTATGAGGAGGACAGCCGTGCAATGGTCGATCTCAACTGCGTGATGAACGACGCCTGCGAGATCATTGAACTGCAGGGGACAGGGGAACGTCGTGCCTTTACCGCGGAAGAACAGCGCTGTTTGACGGATCTCTGTGAGAAGGGACTTCGCGAGCTGTTTGAAGTACAGAAAAAAGCCTTGGGGGGAGCACTGTGAAAATTGTATTGGCAAGCCTCAATCCGAATAAACTTCGCGAGATGCGCGAACCGCTTCTGGAGCTCGGCATCGATCTGATCCCGCAGACGGACCTTTCTGTGTTCGGAAGCGCGGAGGAAAACGGCGACACCTTTGAAGCAAACGCCGAGCTGAAAGCGCGGTATGTTATGGAGGCTACCGGACTTCCCGCTATTGCGGATGACTCGGGTCTTGCGGTCGATGCGCTCAACGGTGCCCCCGGCGTTTATTCTCATCGTTTCGGCAATCTTGACAGCGACGCGGCGCGGAACAACTACCTTCTGGAAAAGCTGAAGGATGTTCCGGATGAAAAACGCGGTGCGAAGTTTGTCAGCGTGATCGCTCTCGTTTTCCCGGACGGAAAGAAGCTGATCGTTCGCGGAGAGTGCCCGGGCGTCATTCTGCACGAGAGCCGCGGACAAAACGGCTTCGGCTATGATCCGCTGTTCTATGTTGAAACGCTTGGAAAGACCTTTGCCGAGCTGACCAACGAGGAAAAGCATTCCGTCTCGCACCGTGGCTGTGCAATTCGGAACTTTGCAAAAGTATTTAAGGAGATGAACGGCTATTCTGACGAGTAAAGAACGCGCGGAACTGCGCAGTAAGGCAAATACGCTCGACACGACCCTGATGGTCGGAAAGGGCGGCGTCACGGACGCCGTCATCGCAGAGGCGGAGTGCCAGCTTGCGGCAAACGAACTCATCAAGGGCAAAGTTCTGGAATCGGCGATGCTCGATCCGCGCGAAGTGTCGGACGCCATCTGCGCCGCGACCGGTGCGGACGGCGTGCAGGTCGTCGGAACGAAATTTGTCCTTTACAAGCACTCCGATCAGGAGAAGAAAGAATCCGGAGCAAGATCCGGCAAGAAGAAAAACCCGGTGAAGGCCGGCATCCGCGCCAGAAGACAGGCATTGAAAAAACAGCGCGAGGCGCGGAACGAATATTTCCGCAACGCCGCCGTGCAGGCTGCGATCGAAAAGCGGAAAGCACGTATGGAAGAAAACGACTGAAAGGGTGAGGACGCGTGGCTCGGATCGCCATCTTCGGCGGCTCTTTTAACCCCGTTCATAACGGTCATGTGTTTGCTGCGCGTGAATTTCTCCGCCTGCTTGACCTTGACCGTCTGATCGTTATGCCCGCCGCTGTGCCTCCGCACAAGCAGATGCCCGCAGGCTCGCCCGACGATGCTGCGCGTTATCGGATGCTCTGTGCCGCGATGGACGGCATTGACGGTGTCGAAGTTTCGGATTTGGAACTTCAACGCGGCGGAAAGAGCTACACCTACGACACGCTTCTGACGCTGAAAGAACATTTTCCGAAGGATGAGATCTATCTGCTGATAGGAACGGATATGCTTCTTTCCTTTGACACATGGCATCGTTTTGAAGATATCCTGCAGCTTGCAGAGCTTGGCGTCGCCATACGCAGCGACCTGTCCGCCGCCGATCGCAAAGCGATCGACCGAACAGCCGAAGCATTTCGGAACAGGTACGGCGCGCGCATAACGGTGTTCTGCAACGATGTGCTGGAGCTTTCCTCCACAACCGTCCGAAGGATGCTCTTTTTCGGCTGCGGTGACAGCTATCTTCCCGCACCCACGGCAGAGATCATCCGAAATGAGGCGCTTTACGGTCTGGGAGGGAATTACCGAAATCTTGCCTATCCTCTTCTGGAAGAAACGGTGCTTTCTCTCCACGACGAAAACAGAAGAGCCCACGCGGTCGGCTGCAGCCGAACAGCAAAGGATCTTGCGCGGCTCTACGGCGTATCCGAAATCGACGCCGAACGTGCAGGCATCCTGCATGATCTGACCAAGGCGCTCCGTCCGCAGGAGCAGTTGCGCTTGTGTGAGCACTATGGTATTATGGTGGGCGATTACACGCCGGACCAGTACAAGCTGCTCCATGGAAAAACCGCCGCGGCTGCCGCAGAAAAGATCTTCGGTGAAAACGAAGCGGTCTGCAGCGCGATCTCCTGGCACACGACCGGAAAAGCCGATATGACGCTTTTGGAAAAGATCATCTACATCGCAGACTACATAGAGCCGAACCGCAAATTCGACGGCGTTGAGGAATTACGCCGCCTTGCGTACACCGATCTGGACGCTGCGGTTCTGCTCGGAATTGATATGACGATCGATTTGCTCCGGCGCGACGGCAGGTCTCTCAACCGTTATTCGCTGGAGGCGCAGGCTTACCTGCGAACGGGAAGGAAGCATCTATGAAACTTTTCGGCAACAGCAACAACGCAGCAAGAACTGATAAATCACGCCGGCAGCAGATGCCGCCGGATCGTAATAAATCAAAGGACTCCGGAATCGGCAGGGGAAGAACGGCACTTCTGATCATCCTCGGCGTTTTGCTGGCAGTTCTTTTGACGGCGGGGATCTTTATCAATGCCTATGTACGGCCTCCCGTGCATCTCAATTCCCCCGTCTCCGACACTGCCATCGATCCCGACACCGCGCTTCCGTTCGAGCGGGAAGAGGGGAATCGTACGGAGCAGAACGGCGTCTATACGATCCTGCTTGCGGGCACGGATCGCGATGGGTTCCGCACAGATACGATCATGCTTGCCTGCCTGAATACGAACAGGCACCGCGTTTCCCTCATCAGCATCCCGCGCGACACGATCGTGGAAACGATCGACGGTGTTTCGAAGATCAACAGCGTCTTCGGCACCTACGGCGGCGGGAAGGAAGGAATGGAAGCGCTGATGCTGGAGGTCGAGGATATCCTCGGCATCCTGCCGACAGGCTACGTCCTTGTGGATCTGAACGCCTTTGTCTCCCTTGTGGACACGGTCGGCGGCGTTGAGTTCTATGTTCCGCAGGATATGCATTACGATGACCCGACGCAGGATCTGTATATCCATCTGCCGAAGGGCTATCATCATCTTGACGGAAAGAAGGCCCTTCAGCTTGTCCGCTATCGCAGCTATGCACAGGCGGATATCCAGCGCACAAAGGTCCAGCAGGATTTTTTGCGCGCACTCGTCTCGAAGTGCCTCTCCGTTGAGAGCCTGGGCAAGATCAACGATTACTGCGAGATCTTCGACAAAAACGTTTTAACGAACTTCTCTTTGGGAAATCTTCTGTTCTTTGCACAGGAGCTGACCAAATGCGACCTCAGTGCCGCGGAATCGGAAACGCTTCCCGGAACGTCTGTTTGGGTCGGCGATGCAGCCTGCTATCGGCTGAACGAAAGCGAAGTCACGGAAATCATAAAACACCATACCGAGCCGTAAAGGAGAGAGCGTATGACAACAAAAGAAATTATGCAGCGCGCTGCAGCTGCCCTCGACGATAAGATGGGCAAGGACATCACCGTTCTGAAGATCGCCGATGTTTCCACACTTGCGGATTATTTTCTGATCTGCACCGGCACCTCCAGCACGCAGATCCGCGCCCTTTGCGACGCAGTGGAGGAAGCGATGGATCAGGCCGGGGAAACGCTCATCAGCCGCGAAGGTCACCGCGGCGGAACGTGGATCCTGCTCGATTACGGCAGCATCGTTGTCCACATTTTCACGGACGAAACACGAAAGTTCTACGATCTGGAACGACTCTGGAGCGATGCCGTTCCCGTTGATATCTCTGAAATTTAAAAAGCAAGGTGAAGCGCTATGAAATATGATTTTACCGCCATTGAAAAGAAATGGCAGGCGAAGTGGGAAGAAACCAAGCCCTACGCAGCCGTAACCGGTGATCCGAGACCGAAATTCTACGGTCTGATCGAGTTCCCGTATCCCTCCGCGCAGGGACTCCACGTCGGTCACCCGCGTCCCTTTACCGCGATGGACGTCATCACGAGAAAAAAGCGTATGCAGGGCTACAATGTTCTGTTTCCCATCGGCTATGATGCATTCGGTCTTCCGACGGAAAACTACGCCATCAAGAACCACATCCATCCCGCGATCGTCACGCGTGACAACATCGCGAACTTCACGCGCCAGCTGAAGATGCTGGGCTACGGCTTTGACTGGGATCGCTGCGTCAACACCTCCTCTCCGGAATACTACAAGTGGACGCAGTGGATCTTCCTGCAGTTCTTCAAGCGCGGACTCGCCTACAAGGCTACGATGTCCGTAAACTGGTGTACATCCTGCAAGGTCGTTCTCGCCAACGAAGAGGTCGTCGAGGGCGTCTGCGAGCGCTGCGGCGCTCCCGTCGTACGGAAGGAGAAGAGCCAGTGGATGCTCGGCATCACCAAGTACGCAGACCGTCTGATCGACGATCTGGACGATCTGGACTTCATCGACCGCGTCAAGGCGCAGCAGAAGAACTGGATCGGCCGTTCCACCGGCTGCGAGCTGACCTTCAAGACCAATATGGACTGCGAGGTCACGGTCTACACGACCCGTGCCGACACGCTGTTCGGTACGAGCTATATGGTCATCTCGCCGGAGCACCCGCTTCTCAACGAGTGGTCGGACCGTATCGGCAACTGGGCGGAGGTCGAGGCCTATCGCGAAGCAGCCTCCCGCAAATCCGACTTTGAGCGCGGCGAGCTGAACAAGGACAAGACCGGCGTCCGCCTGCAGGGCGTTGAGATCCTCAACCCCGTGACAGGGAAGATGCTGCCGATGTTCGTTTCGGACTACGTTCTGATGGGCTACGGCACGGGCGTTGTTATGGGCGTTCCTGGTCACGACCAGCGTGACTGGGATTTCGCCACGAAATTCGGTCTGCCCATCATCGAGGTCGTCGCCGGCGGCGATGTGAGCAAGTGCGCTTTCGTCGCCAAGGATGACTCCGCTGTTATGGTCAACTCCGGCTTCCTGAACGGAATGACCGTCAGGGATGCGATCCCGGCGATGAAGGAATACGCCGTGGCTCAGGGCTTCGGCAAGCTCAAGACGAACTTCAAGCTGCGTGACTGGGTCTTCTCCCGTCAGCGCTACTGGGGCGAACCGATCCCCCTGGTCTACTGCGAGAAGTGCGGATGGCAGGCAATCCCCGAAAGTGAACTTCCGCTGGAACTGCCGAATGTGGAAAGCTACGAGCCGACCGACGACGGCGAAAGCCCGCTGGCCAAGATGACCGACTGGGTCAACACGACCTGCCCCTGCTGCGGCGGTCCCGCCAAGCGTGAGACGGACACGATGCCCAACTGGGCAGGTTCGAGCTGGTACTTCCTGCGCTATATGGACCCCGACAATAAGACCGAAGCCGTCAGCAAAGAGGCGGAGGAGTACTGGGGCCCCGTTGACTGGTACAACGGCGGTATGGAGCACACGACCCTGCATCTGCTCTACAGCCGCTTCTGGCACAAATTCCTCTATGACATCGGTGTTGTCCACACGAAGGAGCCGTATGCCCGACGCACGAGCCACGGTATGATCCTCGGTCATAACCCGCACTACGTTGGAAACGTCGAGAGTGAAGCGGAAAAGCAGGCGCTCATCGAAAAGTACGGCAATCAGGCGCTTCGCCAGAGCGTGAAGATGTCCAAGTCGCTCGGAAACGTCATCAACCCCGATGATGTTGTGAGTGAGTTCGGCGCGG
>JAFVWG010000169.1 GCA_017501805.1 Oscillospiraceae bacterium | reverse complement strand
GGAGGCGTAGTTGCCGATCATCTGGACGCCTGCCAGGCACTTGCGGTCCTGATCGTAGACGAGCTTGCAGAAGCCGTCGCCGTTCAGCGTTTCGGCAACGTAACGGCCTGCATAGTTCATCGGGACCTTCACACACTTGACATTCATCCCCTTCGCCTTTGCGCTTTCTTCGGTCTCACCGACGCAGGCGACTTCGGGGGTCGTGTAGATAACGGACGGGATCGCATCGTAGCGCATCTCATCGGGCACGCCGAGCATATGATGCACGGCGACCTCAGCTTCGCGGTAGGCGGTATGCGCCAGCATCAGTTTGCCGTTGCAGTCGCCGATGGCGTAGACGCCGGGAACGTTGGTGCAGAGGTGACGGTCGGTCACGACCGCGCCGCGCTCGGTCTGGATCTGCAGCGCTTCGACATTGATGGAGGACACGTCGGCGCGGCGGCCTGCGGAGAGCAGGACCTTGTCGCAGGGCAGAACGTGCTTGCCCTCGGCGTCTTCGTATGTAACGGAATCCTTGCCGATCTCGAGCACCTTAGCGCTCAGCTTGAACTCCATGCCGTCCTTTTCGTAGGTCTTCATCAGGTTCTTGCAGATGTCCGCGTCCGTGGGACCGGCGATCTTGGGCATCATCTCAATGATGGTGACCTTCGAGCCGATGGTCGCGAAGTAGCAGGCCATTTCCAGACCGATGACGCCGCCGCCCATGCAGACGAGGTTCTTGGGAACTTCCTTCATATCGAGGATCTCACGGTTCGTAACAACGAAGCCGGACTCGAGACCTTCCTTCACGCCCGGAATGGGAGGCACAGCCGCGACGGAGCCGGTCGCAATGACCAGACGATCACAGGCGATGGTCTCGTCACCGGCGAGAACTTCAAAGGTGCCGTTTTCGCCGCGTCCCTTGATCTTGCCCTCGGTGGCATAGACCTTGACGCCGTTTGCCTTCATCGTTGCGCCAACGCCGCCGACGAGCATCTTGACGACCTTGTTCTTACGGTCGATGACCGCAGCGTGGTCGATCTGCACATTCTCGGCATGCACGCCGTAGTCTGCGCCGTGCTTTGCGGAGGCGTACTGCTTCGCGCAGTACAGCAGGCTCTTGGTGGGGATGCAGCCTTCGTTGAGGCAGGTGCCGCCAAGGGCGCGCTTCTCAATGACCGCGGACTTGAGTCCTGCGTGCGCCGCGCGTTCCGCGCAGAGGTAGCCGCCGGGGCCGCCGCCGATCACGATTACATCAAATTTTTCCATACTTCCCTACTCCTCTCAGATCGCAAGCAGCGTCATAAAGTTCTCAAGATTCTTGCACAGCTCGGCCATAAAGCGCGCGGCGGGAGCGCCGTCGATTGCTCTGTGGTCGATGGTCAGCGACAGACCCATAGCGGGATAGGTCTTGATGCTGCCGTCCTTCGCGGCACGGACCTTCGTCTCGATGGTGCAGACGCCGAGGATGCCGGTCTGCGGCGGATTGATGACGGGGGTGAAGCCCTCGCAGCCGAAGGATCCGAGGTTGGAGACGGTGAAGGTGCCGCCGGTCATATCGTCCGGGCTGAGCTTGCCCTCGCGTGCATCGGCAGCGAGTCTCTTGACTTCCTTGGCGATCTCCAGCAGAGACTTCGTGTCGGCGTTCTTGACGACGGGCACGAGCAGTCCGCGCGGCGTGTCGCAGGCGAAGCCGAGGTTGACGTGCTTGAACAGACGAATGGTCGTATCGTCGATCATATTCGCGTTCAGATCGGGCAGGACCTTGAGGGAGCGAGCCACGGCGAACATGACCATATCGTTGAGGGAGATCTTGGAGACTTCGCTCTCAAGCGGCTTGACCATCGCGCGATACTGCTGGATCTGCGTCGCGTCGAAGGAGAACTGCAGCGTGAGCTGAGCAGAGCCGGAGAGAGACTTCATCATTGCCTTCGAGGTAGCCTTGCGGACAGCGGAGAACTTCACATCCTCGTATTCCGCAGCGGGCGCGGGAGCGGCAGCGGGTGCTGCGGCGGGAGCCGCGGCAGGCTGCACGGCAGGCTCCGCCTTCGCGGTGATGCCCTGCTCCATCAGCTTGCGGATGTCGCGCTCGATCACGCGGCCGTTCGGACCCGTGGCGGAAGCCATAGCGGGATCGACATTCGCGCGGGTCGCAAGCGCACGCGCTCTCGGGGAGACGGGAGCGCCGGCGGCAGCGGGTGCTGCGGGAGCTTCTGCCTTGGGTGCTTCCGCAGGAGCGGCAGCGGGCGCAGCGGCGGGAGCGGCTTCCGCAGATGCTGCGGCAGCGCCCGGACGCAGGGACTCGAAATCGTCGCCGTCGTTGCCGATGGCGCAGACATTTTCAAGGCAGGGCACTTCATCGCCCTCGTTGAAGAACACGGCAAGGAGCTTGCCCGACGCCGTGGAAGCGCACTCGAACTCAGCCTTGTCGGTCTCGTAGCCGAAGAGGACATCGCCAACATTGACGGTATCGCCGACGTTCTTTTTCCACGCACCCAGAATGCAGGACTCGACCGTGATGCCTTCCTTGGGCATAATCACAGCCTGTGCGACAGGTCCGGTCGGAGCAGCCTTTGCAGGAGCTGCCGCGGGAGCCGCAGGAGCCGCTGCGGGAGCAGCCTCCGCCGCCGGAGCCTCGGCTGCGCCGGGACGGAGGGAGGAAACATCCTCGCCGGGGTTGCCGATCGCGCAGACATTCACGAGGCAGGGCACCTCATCGCCTTCCTGATAGAAGGTCTCGAGAAGAGTACCCGCTTCGGTGGAAGCGCATTCGAATTCCGCTTTGTCGGTCTCATAGGAGAAAAGGATATCGCCGACCGCAATGCTGTCGCCGACGTTCTTTTTCCATGCGCCCATGATACAGGATTCAACGGTGATTCCTTCCTTGGGCATCAGTACACCAACTGCCATAAATACTCACACTCCTAGTATAATTATTTCTTCTGTTTTGCTTTTGGATTGCTTGAAAGCTTTTTTGGTTTTATGTTGCTTTCTATTTGTTTCCAATCTATTCTAATGGATATTGCACATAAAGTCAATGACAATATAGGTAAAAAATGCCCTATCTGCGCCTGTATTTTCGTGCAGGAAAGCGCAAATGCCGCTCCCCGGTCACGGAGAGCGGCAAAGAAGTTGTTTTATGATGAGATTCCCTTTGAAATGCAGATCATACTGTGTGATCCTCTTCCGCCGGTATTGGTTCAATTTTTCCGTGTATGATGCGGTACGCGCTGTCGCAGACCTCAAGCGCGGCGCTCTTATGGGAGATCAGCAGACAGGTTTTGTCCGTCATGCTGCGAAGATTGGACAGAAGCTTTCTTTCCGTCTCTTCATCGAGCGCCGAGGTCGCCTCGTCCAGCAGCAGGATCGGCGCATCCGTCAGGAGTGCACGCGCTATGGCAAGCCGCTGCAGCTGCCCCTCGGAGAGACCTACGCCGCGTTCTCCGATCATTGTATTCAGACCGTTTGGAAGTTCGGAAACAAACGCAGCGGCATCCGCGATCTCCAGCGCGCGGCGGATCTTCTCTTCCGGGATCTTCGCATCCAACAGACAGAGGTTATCACGGATCGTCCCGCTGAGCAGGAGATTTCCCTGCGGAACATAGGCAAACATCGCGCGGGTCGTGCTGTCGATCGGGATCTTCCGGTCCGTTTCAAGGAACATCTCGCCATCGGTCGGACGGTATACGCCAAGAAGCAGTTTCATCAGCGTACTCTTGCCGATGCCGGATACGCCCGCAAGAACAACGAACTCCCCTTTTCGGATCGAGAGATCCGCTTTTTCCAGGACAGGCTCCCGTTCATAGGCGAAGGAGATGTTTTTCAGACCGATATGCCGCAGCTCGCTGTAGTCCGGCAGCATCCCGCGATCCTGCGCAGGCTCTTCCGGAAGATCATAGATTGCCTTGATCCGCTCGGCAGATGCGGAAAGTTCCGCAAAACGCGGGATATACCCCGAAATGGACGTCAGCGGTGTTTCCACCTGCGAGATCAGCTGGATCAGCGCAGAAAACAGACCTACGCTGATATCTCCTGTTGCGATTTTGATCGCGCTCCAGATGAGTCCCAGCAGATATCCGCCGTAGAACGCAACGTTCATCAGCATAGACATCACGGAGCTATAGATCTTTCGTACACGGATCGCCTTTCTGCGGTTATTCTTCAGGCTCCGCTCCCGTCCGACGATCGTCTCTTCCGCGCCGAAGGACTTGATAACAAGGAGGTTTTCGACAGCTTCCTGCATATATCCGGAAACACGCTCCGTAGCCTCCTGCTCCCGCAAATGGATCTGTTTGAGCCGCTTCCGCAGGAGCGACGCAAGAAGCATCGAAACAGCTCCCAGCGTCAGAAATGTCACGGCGAAACGCGCATTGATATGCAGCACAACGGCAAAGGCCGCGATGAGCCGCACGGTCATTCCAAGGATACCGGGAACGATCTCCGCGAGCCCGGACGAGATCATGCGCACATCGTCATTGATACGGCTCATGAAGGCGCCGCTGTGATACTTCCCTACCGCGCTGTAATCCTTTCGCAGAATATTCCGGAAGAGATCGGACTTCATATGCAGATCGATCCCCGCGGTGATATCCACCGTGAGCCATCGGCAGAAGAAATGGAGCACGATCCGTGCCGCGCCGAAGCCGGCAAGCAAACCGCAGGCTCTCCAAAAAGCATCGTTCAATCCGGCGATCGCACCGTCGACCACACCGCGCGTCAGCACGGCAACGGCAACACCCGCAAGCGAGGACAGCACCATCAGCGCAGAGAGCAGGAGGATCTTTCGGATCTGTTTTCTATTCAGTTGGATCAGCCAGTGAAACAGGGATTTGTCCTTCATTCCCGTTTTCCGTCCTTTTCTCAACTTTGCTTATCTATTATCATTACGCAATTTGATATGAAAATCAAGAGTTTTTTGCATGAAAAGAGAGACCGCTGCATTCGCAGCGGTCTCAGTAAGTCTTTATGATTCAGGATCCGACAGCTCGGTTTGCGGGAACGCTTCCTGTTCCGTTTGTGCCTCTCGCTTCGCCTGCCGCTCTTTCTGCCTCTGCAGCTTGCGTTTCAGTTTTCTGCGGCGGCGGCGCTCTTCTTTTTTCGCATCGTTCCGTTCCTGCTTCTCCTCTGTGAACTCCGGAACATCGCTTACATACTCCTCGGTATCTGTGCTTGCAGGTTCGGAAGCTTCTTCGGTCACCTGCAAAACGGGAGCCTCTGTCACGACCGCGGCAGACTCAGCAGGCTGTGCAGAGACAGGCTGCTGCGGTACTTCCGCTGCCGCAGAAGGCTGTACCGCATCTGCGGTTTCCGTAACAACGGCGGTCTGTTCGGCTTCCGCAGTCTGCAGCTGTGCGTTTGTCTCTTCCGCTTCGGCTCTCCGCTGCTCTCTGCGTTCTTTGCGCCTTTTGATACGCCGCATTTTACGGCGGTTGAATGCGTAGCTTCCTGCGCTTTGATCGTTCGTCTCGGCCTCCTGCCGTTCTTCTTCGGTAACGGTGATCGTATAAAGTTCAACAGCCTCTTCGCCATCGGAAGTCGTTACTTCTTCCACGATCTGCGTGATCGCGCTCTCGGTCGTCGGAGCATTGGAGGTAACTCCGGCGATCAGGCAGCCATCCTCACCGGACAGCGCACCGTCATCCTGCAGGCACTGAACGATTTTCCGAATACCGTCGTCCATCTGCTTGCCTCGGATATCCTCCGCAAGTTCGTCGGACAGCGCAACGGAAGCCTTGTTCTTCGGTCGG
>JAFVWG010000168.1 GCA_017501805.1 Oscillospiraceae bacterium | reverse complement strand
CCTGCGCGGGACAGGGAACGACCCTGTGGTATTCATAGCGCCCGTCTGCTCCCGGTATATAACGGTTATACGTCATAGCGCACCTGCCTCAAAGAGATTTCCGTAATTCTGCAGCGCCGTACCCGCGAGCTTGGAGAGCCTTGCAACACGCAGAGCGCGTTCGAGCCTGCTCTTGCGCGGCGGATTCAAATAGCAAAGAAGCGCCTGCAAGAGAGCCTCCTGCCGTGGGGCGGGGGATGAGATCTGCAGCTGCGGTGCGGGGGATTCTTCCTGCGTGTCGCCTGTTTCCTGCGGCAAGGTGTTCAAGCCGAGCCCTTCTGCGATCGTGCGCAGTTCCGCCATTTTCTGCGGATCTGCAAGCACCTCCTGTAAGGCCTGCCCGATATCGTCCACACCGTTCACCTCCCGTTGATTTTTCGGATCAACTCGGCGACTGCGGGTGATTCCATCATCGGACGCAAAAGCTCCTGCGCACGCTTTGTGTCGCCGGCTTTCAGCGCGTCCGCCGCTTTTTGCAGCGTGTTGCTGCTATCCTGACGGAACAACTGCAGAAGGCTGCGTCCTTCCGGTGTTCCGAGAACCTTTTGTATATCTGCCTCCGAGAAGGAGGGAAGTCCGGATATTTGTCCCATACGATACCTCCTGCACTACTATATGCGAACGGATTCGGAAAGGTGTACGCAAATGAAGATCCTTGTTTTTTCGGATTCACACAGAAATATTGCGCCGATGCTTGACGCGGCCGAACGTGAAAAGCCGGATCAGATCATACACCTCGGTGACCACGAGGAAGATGCCCTGCGTTTGCGCGAACTGCTGCCGAAGACGCCGGTCCTTTATGTTCCCGGGAACTGTGACCCGGGTTCGGACGCACCGCAGACGCTAAAGCCCGTCATTGACGGCGTTCGTTTTATGGTGACACACGGGCACCGCTACCAAGTCAAATTCAGCTTGATGCGGATCGGCCTGGCGGCGCTGGAAGCCGAGGTACAGGCCGTGCTCTTCGGACATACACATCAGCCCTGCGCGGAAACGTTTGAAAATGTACTGCTCTTCAACCCCGGCACTGTCGGAGGACGCGGCGGTACATACGGAATACTGGAAACGACGCGCGACGTCATTACAAACTACCGCATCCTGCGGACGCAAGAATAGGAGAGATCATGATGTTACTTGCGATCGATATCGGCAACAGCAACATTGTTGTCGGCGTTGTGGAAAATGGGAAGATCCTGCATAAGGCGCGCTTTGCCACGGATCGGATCAAAACCTCGGATCAGTACTGGGTGGAGCTGAAAAACGCCCTGTCTCTTTTTGACATTTCTCCGAAATCGGTCGAAGCCGCGATCATTTCATCCGTTGTGCCGCCGGTGCTCAACTCGGTCCGCAGCGCGGTGGTCAAAATGACCGGGATCGAACCGATGGTCGTCGGCCCCGGTATGAAGACGGGCCTGAACATTTTGGCGGATCATCCGGCACAGGTCGGCAGCGATTTGATCTCTGCGGCTGTTGCGGCGGTGCGTGACTATCCGAAGCCGATCATTGTGATCGATATGGGAACCGCGACGACGATTTCGGTTTTGGACCGCAACGGAGCGTTCCTGGGAGGAAGCATCTGTCCCGGCATCAAGATCTCATCGGAGGCGCTGACGGGGAGGACCGCGCAGCTTCCGGCAATCAGCCTTGAAGCTCCGAAGCACGCGATCGGACGCAACACGATCGACTG
>JAFVWG010000167.1 GCA_017501805.1 Oscillospiraceae bacterium | reverse complement strand
GGAGACTGAGGGGAACTTTTTTTCAAAAGTTCCCCTCAGAAAAACTCTGTTTGATTCGATTACTGACCGAGAACAGCAGCACCGATGATGCCGGCGTCGTTGCCGAGCTTTGCGATCATGATCTGGGTCTGGGGAGTGCCTTCGCGGGAGTAGGTTTCGGACCATACCTTTTCGAGAAGGGGCTTCATGAGGTTGTCACCTTCGTTGCATACGCCGCCGCCGATGGAGAGAACGTTGGGCTGGAAGATGTTGATGATGTTTACGATACCGGTAGCGAGGTAGCTGATGTATTCGTCAACAACTTCTGCGCCGAGAGCGTCGCCTGCCTTCTGTGCGTTGAATGCGGTGCGTGCGGATACCTTGTCAAGATCGCCGCCGATCATTTCTTCCATAGCGGTTTCGCGGCCGGATTCGCGTGCAGCGAGGATGGCGTCCTTGGTCATGTTAACGAGACCGGTTGCGGAAGAGTATGCTTCCCAGCAGCCCTTTCTGCCGCAGGAGCACTGACGGCCGTCCTTTTCGATAACGATGTGACCGAGTTCAGCGCCTGCGAAGTTGAAGCCGGAGTATACCTTGCCGTTAATAACGATACCGCCGCCGAGACCGGTGCCGAGGGTGATCATTACGGAGTAGGGTGCGCCCTTTGCTACGCCTGCCATCGCTTCTGCCTTTGCAGCTGCGTTTGCGTCGTTTTCAATGTAGACCGGCTTGCCGTCGAGAAGTGCGGAAAGCTTGTCTGCGAGGGGGTACTGCAGGAAGGGGATGTTGTTTGCGTATTCAACAACACCGGTTTCGTTGTTTGCCGTACCGGGGGTCGCTACGCCTGCGGATGCGATGTCGTCCATCGTGATGCCCATTTCTTCAATGAGCTTGCGGGAGAGAGCTGCCATGTCCGCAACGATTGCGTCTGCGCCGCGTTCGGGCTTGGTGGGGGTGCTGCCCTTCTTTACGATTTCAAAGTCTTCGTTTACGATACCGATGGCGATGTTGGTACCGCCAAGGTCTACGCCAATGTAATACATAGTGTATCCTGCCTTTACAGAAATTTCGTTTTTTCGGCGATTCTCGCCGTTTTGTTTATACTATTATATATGAAAAGAGGTATTTTTGTCAACAGTGATGTGGGAATTTCATAATTTTTTTGGTGGAATGGCGTGAGAATGCACGGATTGCGCACAGGCTGCGGAAACTGCGGTGCAGTTTTGCCTGCCAAAGTGGATTTTTTGGAAAATAATGCTTGCACTTTTTCCTTTTTTGGTGTAAAATAGTGCGGTGTGTATGCATTATAATAAAAAGGAAGTGTTTTTGTGATCTACGCCGATTATGCCGCCGCGGCGCCGATTTCCGACCGCGTGTACGATGTCCTCTGCAGGACGTCGCGGGACACCTTCGGAAATCCGTCGTCTGCGCATTCCTTCGGCAGAACGGCTGCTGCCGCAGTCGATCGGGCGAGGGAACAGACTGCAGCTCTGCTCGGTTGTGAACCCGATGAGGTGTACTTTACCTCCGGCGGAACGGAATCGGACAACCATGCCGTGCGTTTCGCTGCGGGGCATGGGATTCTCGCCTCTGCGATCGAACATCCGGCGGTTCTCCGTTCGGCGGAGGCTTACGCGGCGCAGGTCCGACTTGTTCCCCCGGAACCATCCGGTGTGGTTTCGGCAGAGCGCGTGCGGGAACTGCTTGCCATCCATCCGGATACGGCGCTTGTTTCCCTGATGTACGCCAACAACGAGACCGGTGTGATCCAACCCGTGCGGGACGCTGCCGATGCCGCTCATACGGCAGGTGCGCTGGTCCATTGTGACGCCGTTCAGGGCGTCGGACATGTTATGCCGACTGTGCGGGAACTAGGGTGCGACCTGCTCTCCGTTTCCGGACATAAGTTCCATGCGCCTAAGGGAATCGGCGCCCTATATATAAGGAAGGAAGTCACACGGAAGATCGCGCCGTTCCATTACGGCGGCGGCCAGGAACGCGGTCTGCGCAGCGGAACCCTGCCGGTGCCGCTGATCGCTGCATTCGGCGAAGCCTGCGCGGAAGCGCTG
>JAFVWG010000166.1 GCA_017501805.1 Oscillospiraceae bacterium | reverse complement strand
CCGAACAGGACAACACGATCACCTTTGCAAACGAATGGCTCAAGACGCGGTCGATCGGTGCGCACACGATCCGCCTCTTCTTCGGCAGCTGCCGCACGGCGGACCTGTCGCTCCCGCTCCCGCTGACCGTGTCCAATCCTGCCGGCATTTTCCCGGGCGGTGCGCTCGGCGGTGCGCTCGCGGGCCTTGCGGAGGCGATGGCCTCCAATCCCTCTGTCGAGATCCCCGAGGCGAACGTGACGGTTTTCTACACGCCGAACGGCGGCAAGGCAGACATCACCGTGGACGATGCGGAGGCGGCACGCCTTGCGCAGTGCGAGACGATCTCGCTCTCCTTCCCGGCGGGCGATGTTCTCGCGGCACAGCTTTCGGAGAAGCTCTACAACGCTCCGAAGAGCGGCACTATCCTGAAGTTCCCGAAGGGAAGCTTCTTCGTCCGCTCGACCGCGCCGGTTTCCGGATTCCGTACCTTCTCGCTGAGCTCGCCTTCGCAGAACGTGTGGTATGTCTCCTTTACGGGAGATCCCGCGGGCGTGACGGTGCTGCTGCCCTGTGCGCAGAACCGCTGGAAGGCGACCCTGCGCACGGCAAACGGAGAGCGGGTGCTGCCCTCCGTATATGACACGAAGGAAGGCTGCCTGCGCGTTGTCCTGCCGGAGAGCGGCACGCTGACGATCGCGCCGGATACTGCCGTGAATCCCTTTAAGGATGTTGCGGCGGGCGCGTGGTACCACGACGCCGTGCTGAACGCTTACGGCACGAAACTCCTGCAGGGTGTGGGCGCGGACAGCTTCGCGCCGGATATGCCCGTCTCCCGTGCGATGCTGGTGACGATCCTCCACCGCCTTTCCGGCGCGTCTGAGACCGCAGCCGCTTCCTTTACGGATGTTGCGACAGGCACGTGGTACGCAAACGCGGCGGCATGGGCGCAGAAGCAAAATCTGGTCAACGGCTATCCCGACGGCTCGTTCCGCCCGGATGCACCCGTGTCCAGACAGGAACTGATGACGATCTTCTGGCGCTTTGCGGCGAAGCAGGGCGCGGCGAAGGAAAGCCCGATCACGGCGATCGCGGACTACGCGGATGTCAAAACCGTTGCGGAATACGCGGTGACGCCGATCTGCGGTATGGTGGCGAACGGGATCGTGACCGGCGTGGGCACGAATCCTGCGCGGCTTGCTCCGACCGAGGGAGCCACCCGCGCACAGCTCGCGGTGATCCTGCAGAGATTTGTGGAGCATCTTTCCAAATAACAAAGGAGCAAAGATATGGCGATCCTGAAGCTGTTGAGAAAAACGCTGCTTGCAGCATTGGTGCTGTTGGCGCTGAGTGCTTCCGCCTGCGCTTTTTCGGATGTGCCGCAAAGCTACTGGGCACGCCCCTATGTGGATGCTGCCGCGGAAACAGGGCTTTTGAAAGGCTACCGGGACGGAACGTTCCGTCCCTCCGAAAAGGTGACCAACGCGGAATTTCTGACCATCTGCGTCCGCGCGGTGCTCGGAGAGCCCGCAGAGACCGAGGGCGCGTGGTGGCAGCGGTATCTGAATGCCGCCCGCGAGGCGGAATGGGAGATCCCGTACGGTGAGGACAAAATGAACGATCCCGCGAGCCGCTACGATATGGCGCGGGTGCTGCAGGCGGCATCGCCGATGCGGACGCTCTTCTGGGAGACCTACAAGCCCTGCGCACCGATCGAACGGAAGCGCTATCCGGATCTTCCCTACGATGATGAGCTGGAGCACTATCTGCAGACCAAGGCTGTGCAGTGGGCTTCCGACACAGGGCTTCTGACCGGCTATAAGAACGGCACCTTCGGCGGAGAAAAGACGCTCTCCCGCGCGGAGGCGAGCACAGTCCTGACCCGACTGCTCTGCCACGTGCGGCTGGCAAAGGAGCGCGCCAATATCATCACGGCGGACGGCACGACGGTGATTTATTTCTGTGTGGACGATGAAAAAAATACGCACATCCGCAGTGAAAATATGCTGACCGGCGCGAAAATCTCGGAAGCGGTCGCCGTGCAGGATCTGCCGGCGGATCCGGAAACCGCCGAGCTGTGGCGGAAGGATCCGCAGATCTACGCCCGAACGATGCAGTTCGGCAACGGAAAATACTTCTGGGGCGAGTTCGGCATGTTCGAATACGCCGCGGACGGCTCGTTCAAACGGCTGACCGACCGCGCTGTGATCGATTACGGCTATGACGCTGCGGACGGCAGCATCGTTGCGATCACGCACGAAAAGGGAAAACGCTGCTTTTTCAGCGGCGACGGAGTGACCTGGGAGAGCGGCAACGAGGTCGTGCGCATCTTCCCGGACGGCAGCGAGACGCTGCTGCTCAGCGAGGAAGCCGGAGCAAGCGGCTGGAGCACAGCGGGCACGTTGGTCCCCGGCGGTGTGATGTTGACCCTCAATCTGACAAAGGTGGAGCTTGCCTCCGCCGGTGCGGTGGAAGTCACCGCGGAAGAGGTATGGGGTATGGGCGACTGGCACCGCTACCGCTTCCGTGTGGAAAACGGTGCGCTCACGCTCCTGCAGATGGGCGCAGGCAACGGATATTCCTACTGATGCAGAATGCATAATCAAAAGCCTCGCAATCAGATTTCTGATTGCGAGGCTTGCTCATTGGGAGATCATTTCTGCTCGTTGGCAGCTGCCGCGCGTTTGGCGCGGTTCTTTTTTATCTTTCTGCGGACAAGGAGCACAAGGACAACGACAACGGCGGCGAACAGCGTGAGCGGGATGATCGCTTCCGCGAGACCGATGGCGAAGTCTTCCAGCCCCTCGATGAAGTTATCCCAGCCGTTGCCGAAGGCGTCGCGCAGGCGCTCGCCGAAGGACTGCGTGACGGAGAGGGACGCGCGGTAGCCGCGCACCTCCTGCAGATAGAGGCAGACGGTGGAGTAGGCGATGCGGCGGTCGAGATCGTTGAGATTGCTCTGGATGGTTTCGACCTCGTAGCGCACCTCGGACAGACGATTCTGCAAGGCGATCAGAGCCTCGACATTCTCCGCCTTTTCGAGCAGCTCCAGAAGACGTCCCTCCTCTGCCAGAAGAGATGCCTTGCGGGTCTCGAAGTCCGTGTAGCGGGTGGTGACATTCTCGGCGGATTTGTTGTTTGAGGTCACGTTGCCGAAAGAGCTCGCCTCGGAGAGGAACGCATCAAGCTTCTCGGCGGGGACGCAGACCGTGTAAGAGGCGCTGCGGTTGACGAGACGGGCGGTGCCGTCTTCTTCGTAGCGGGAGTTGCCCGAGACCTCGGAATACATCGTGTAGCCGCCGCAGGCCTCGACCGCCGCCTCGAAGGAGCTGCGGGTCTCGTCAAATTTTGTGGTTTCCATCGTGAGATTCACGGTGTAGATGATCTTTTCCTGCAGCGGAGCGGGCGCTGCGCCGTCCTCCGTACCGCCTGTGGCGGCGTTCTTCTCGGCGGGAGCGGCATCCGCGACGGTGTTCATCGACTGCTCTGCCATCGGGCGCTGTGCGCCGAAGGACATCTGCGGCTCGGCGTACGACTCGGTCGCGGCGAAGTCCGCCTTCGGGCTCTGTCCGCAGGCGCAGAGGGAGAAGACAAGCGTGAGCGCGAGCACGAGGATGAGAATTCTGCGTTTCATAGCGATACCTCCTAAAACAAAAGATAAGACGCTTACAAGAAAAGCGTAGCATACAACACGCACAAAATCTACCCTCTTTTTCTGAAAATCCCGTTTCGCTCTTTTCTTGCGGGGCGGGAATGTGTTATGATAGGAACGACAAAACGGACGGAGGTGAACGGCGATGCCGACCATCGGAGTGGTCGCCCACGTGGACGCGGGCAAGACCACGCTCTCGGAAGCGATCCTGTATCTCGGCGGAGCCGTACGCAGCCGTGGGCGCGTCGACCGCGGCGACACCCTGCTCGATCACAACGAAACGGAGCGCCGCAGGGGGATCACGGTCTATTCCGATCAGGCGGATCTGCGCTTTGAGGGCACGTGCTATACCCTGATCGACACACCGGGACACAGCGATCTTGCTCCGGAGACGGAGCGCGTGCTCCCCGCGCTGGACGCGGCGATCCTCGTCGTCAGCGCGGTGGACGGCATTCAGGGGCACACGCGGACGCTCTGGACACTTTTGCGGAAACTGGAGATCCCGACGGCGATCTTTGTGAATAAATGCGATTTGATATCTGCCGACCCGGAGGCTGTTTTCGGGCAGCTTCGGGAGAATTTCGGGGCGGTGGCTGCGGATGGATGGCGCGAGGTCGCTGCGGAAAGCGACGATGCATTGCTGGAAGCGTATCTCGGCGGTACGGCGGAGGAGACGCAGCTTGCGGACGCGGCGGCGAAGTCCTTTTCGGAGCGGCGCTTTTTCCCGATCTTTTCCGGCTGCGCCCTCACGGGTGAGGGCGTGGACGGGCTGCTTCGCGGACTGAATGCCTTCCTGCGTGTGCGCTATGATCCGAACGCGCCGCTCAGGGCGCTGTGCTACAAGGTGCGCAGAAACGGAAAGGACGGCAGGACGGAATATCTGAAGATCCTATCCGGCACGCTGCGCCCGAAGGATGTGATCGACGGGCAGAAGGTGCACGAGCTGCGAAAGCAGGAGGGCGGACGGGCGCTGCCGCTGGCGGAAGCCCCTGCAGGAAGCTGCTGCGCGGTGAGCGGGCTGACGCAGACGAAGGCGGGAACATACCTCGGAGAGGACAGACCGCCCTGCGGCGTTATCCTGCGCCCGCTGCTGCAATGCGGCGTTGCCTGCGACGGGGTATCCGACGCGGAGCTGATGGAAAAGCTGAAGCTTTTGGAAGACGAAGAGCCGACGCTCCGCGCGGTCTGGCAGACGCAGAGAAAGCAGGCGGTGCTGCACGTCTCCGGCGCGATCCGAATGGAGATCCTGCAGGAAACGATGAAAGAACGCTTCGGCTGGGATGTCCGTTTTGAGGATGTGCGCGTAGAATATACGGAGACCCTTGCAAAGCCCGTGCGCGGCTGCGGACACTTCGAACCGCTGCGGCACTATGCGGAGGTGCATCTGCTGCTCTCCCCGGGACTGCCCGGGAGCGGTGTGACCTTTGAAAGCCGCTGTCCGACGGATGAGCTGGCGGCGAACTGGCAGAGGCTCATTGAAACGCACGTTCTGGAACGGCAGCACGTCGGTGCGCTGACCGGCTCACCGCTGACGGATGTGAAGATCTCCCTGCTTGCGGGCAGAAGCCACGTCAAGCACACGGAGGGCGGCGATTTCCGCGAAGCGACCTACCGCGCGATCCGTCAGGCGCTGTTTTCGGGAGAGAATGTGCTGCTCGAGCCGATCCTCAGCTTTACGCTGCGGGCGGAGAACAGTCTTACGGGAAAGCTGATGACGCAGCTGCAGGCCTGCGGCTGTGAGATGCAGCCGCCGCAGACACTCGGGGAGCTGACCGAGCTGTGCGGCGAAGGTCCTGCCGCGAAGCTGCTGTCCTACAGCAGAGACCTGACCGCGCTGACGCACGGCAGAGGCTCGATGGAGCTGTGCTTTTCGCACTACGCGCCCTGCCGTGATGCGGAAAAGGTGATCGAGGAGATCGGCTACGATCGGGAGCGGGATGTGGAAAATCCCGCGTCGTCCGTCTTCTGCGACCACGGCGTGGGCGTGACGGTGGACTGGCGCGACGCGCCGCGGGCGATGCACATACAGGTAAAGGAGCGGGATGTATGAGAATTTGCGTATACGGCGCGTCCAGCGACGCGATCGACAGTATGTTTATCCGCGCGGGCGAAACGCTCGGTGAACGGATGGCGGAACGCGGACACGAGCTCGTCTTCGGCGGCGGCGCGCACGGAATGATGGGCGCGGTCGCGCGCGGTATGACGAAAAAGGGCGGACGCATCACGGGCGTTGCACCGTCGTTCTTTCAGGTGGACGGCGTGCTCTATGAGCAGTGCGACGAGTTCCTCTACACCGAGACGATGCGCGAACGCAAGCAGCTGATGGAGGACCGTGCGGATGCGTTCATTATGACCGCGGGCGGCATCGGAACGCTGGAGGAGTTTGTCGAGATCCTCACGCTCCGACAGCTGGAACGGCACAAAAAGCCCATCGCTGTGCTGAACACCGACGGGTACTACGATTCCGTCACGGAAATGCTCAAAACCGCAGTCGAGCGCAGGTTTATGCGGGAGGCGAATCTGACCCTCTTCGGCACGTTCCATGACCCGGACGCGCTTTTAGACTATCTGGAAAACGACGGCGGCGAGACCGTGGATGTACAAAAGCTGAAATTCTTCTG
>JAFVWG010000165.1 GCA_017501805.1 Oscillospiraceae bacterium | reverse complement strand
GTATCTTGTGATCGGCGCGCTCGCAATGCTAGTGAGTTCCTTTGTTGTCTGGAGAAAACAGCAGAAAGCGTAACAGAAAGCTCCTTCCGAACGGAAGGAGCTTTTTCTTGTTGACACGGACGGGGGCTTGCCCTTTCCGACCTTGCTGCGCTCGGTCGCCTCTCCCATTGGGAGAGGCAAGAAGCGGGGAATGTACTTGCGGATGGAAAACGGCTCCCTCACGTGAGGGAGCCGCTGATTTTACAGGATGGCGGCAAGGCGGGTGAGGACGGATTCGGCGGTGCGGAGCTTGGCCTGCGGGCGGGGGAGGGCGGCATCCAGCGTGAGCCGCCCTTCGGCGACCGTTTCGCCGCAGAGGAGGCAGAAGAAAACCTCGCCCGGGAGGCTGTCCGCGTTTGCGGGATCGCGTCTTCCGAGTGTGCCGGTGACGCCGACGGCGCAGTCTGTCTGAGCCGCAGCCTTTGCGGCGCGCGCCATTGCCTCGGCACAGGGAGCGCTGTAGACCCCGCTTTGCGCGAGCACCTCCGCGTCCACGCCTGCCGCCAGTTTGGCGGCATTGGAATAGGTGACATAGCCGCAGGGGAAAACCTCGGACGCGCCTTCAACGTCCGTCAGAAGCGACGAGAGGAGTCCTCCGGTACAGCTCTCCATAACGGAGAGCGTTTTCTGTTTCTCACGAAGTGCCTGCACGACCTGCCGTGCAAGCACAGAGACATCGTTCATACTCACACCTCGTTGAGGACGGGCAGGACCATCGGGTTGCGCTTGCTCGTTCTGTAGAGATAGTTCGAGACATCGTTCTTCACCGCCATACGGATGGCGCTGAGGTCACGGATACGGCGCTTGCGGCACGACTGGACGGCGAAGGCGGCGATCGTGCAGAGCTCCTCGATCAGCTTCTCGGACTCCTTGACATAGACGAAGCCGCGCGTGATGATCTCGGGTCCTGTGATGATGCTGCGATCCTCTGCGGAGAGGTTGATGATGACGACGAGCATACCGTCCTGCGCCAGATGGCGGCGGTCGCCCAGCACGACGTTGCCCACATCGCCCACGCCGGAGCCGTCCACGAGCAGTTTGCCCGCCGGGACGCTGCCGTTGAGCTTGCAGGTGGTGCGCGTCAGCTCGTAAACCTGTCCGATATCGGGGATGAAAATATTTTTCGGCTGCAGTCCCATCTGCTGTGCCAGCGTGGAGTGGGCGTGCAGATGGCGCTGTTCGCCGTGGACGGGGAAGAAGAATCTGGGCTTTACCAGTCCGTGCAGGATCTTCAGCTCCTCCTGACAGGCGTGTCCGGAGGCATGCAGGGCCGAGGATTTATCATAGACCACGTCAGCACCCTTGAGATAGAGGTTGTTGATGATCTTGCTGATGGATTTTTCGTTTCCGGGGATCGCCGACGCCGAAATGATGACACGGTCGCCCGGCTGCAGCTCCACCTGCTTGTGCATCGAAAACGCGATGCGGTAGAGCGCGGACATATTCTCGCCCTGAGAGCCGGTGGAGACGATGACGACCTTGTTTTTCGGCAGGTTTTTGATCTCGCTGATATCCACGAGCGTCCCCTGCGGGACCTTGAGATAGCCGAGGTCCATCGAGACCTTGAGCACGTTTTCGATGTTGCGCCCGGTCACGGCGACCTTTCTGCCGTAGCGGTGCGCGACGTTGAAGAGGCTCTGCAGGCGGTAGGCGTTCGAGGCGAAGGTGGTGACGATGATGCGCTGGGAGCAGCCCTTGAACTGGCGGTCGAAGCCCTCGGCGACGGACTGCTCGGACGAGGAGTAGCCGGGATTTTCCACGTTGGTGGAGTCGCACAGCAGCGCCAGAACGCCCTCCTTGCCGAGCTGACCGATGCGTCCGAGGTCGATCATTCCGCTCGGAGCGGCGGCGTCGATCTTGAAGTCGCCCGTCATCAGCACCGTGCCGATCGGGGTATGGATGGCGAACGCGACCGCGTCCGCGATGGAGTGGTTCACGCGGATGAACTCCACCTGGAAGCAGCCGGCCTGCACCGTGTCGCCCGCCTCGTGGGTATAGAGCTTGACGCTCTTTGCCAGACCGTGTTCCTCCAGCTTGAGGTGCACCAGTCCCGCGGTGAGCCGCGTGGCGTGGATGGGGGCGCGGAACTCGCGCATCGCGTAGGGCACGGCGCCGATGTGGTCTTCGTGTCCGTGCGTCAGAAACAGTCCGCGGATGCGATCGCGATTCTCGGCAAGATAGCTGAAATCCGGAATGACCAGATCGATGCCGTACATATCATCCTCGGGGAAGCCGACACCGCAGTCGACGATGATGATATCTCTGCCGTACTCAAAAACCATAATGTTTTTGCCGATCTCGTTGAGACCGCCGAGCGGCATAATTTTCAATTTATTTGCCAAAGTGACAAAACTCCTTTCTGTTCGATGGAAAAAGCCGTTTTTTATATCAAAAAGTTGATGTAAATATCAAAAACAACAAGACAAATGCCGTGCGCGATCCGTCCGGATGCAGCCCCGTCCCGCTGCAGCCGATCCGTTTCGCTCACGGATCACCGTATTGAAGCTTCTGCCTTTTCAGTCAGTATAGCATATTTTTCCGAAAAAGCAAACGAATTCGGTCGTTTTGCAATTCCGTGCCTTTGTGGTTGAGTTTTAGGCGGTAAATTGCTATAATGTATAAAACTGCGCTTTTATGCGGACAGAAGGGGGACGAACACTTGGAAAAAAAGCTGCTGCGTGCGTTTCAGCCGAGCATGGCGCTCTGTTTTGTTATGATGCTGATCTTTGCCGCGATCAGCTTTGTTTGCGATATGCCTGTTCCGGCCGCGATCGAGGCCGGCGTCACGGTCGTTCTTTTTCTGATCCATGTTTTTGTTTCCCGTAAAAAACGGCGGGAGCTGAAGAATTATATTCTTTCCACGACCGACTCGCGCGACACCGCGCTCAGGAGCGGCGTTCCGTTCCCGATGGCGGTCGTCCGGCTGGATACCGATGAGATCGTCTGGTCGAACCGCGATTTTCAGCAGGTCACCGGGATGCACGATTCGATCCTCTCGCGCAAGATGGCGGATGCGATCCCGGAGTTCAGCAGCCTTTGGCTCATCGACGGAAAGAGTGAAGCACCCGCGCCCGTGACGCTCGGCGAACGGCGCTACCGTATGACGGGCAATATCTTCCGACCCGGCGGCAGTGAGTCGGGCAAGCTGATGGCGTCGGTCTATCTGCTGGACCAGACGGAGCTGTTTTATGTGCGCGACGAGTATGTTCGCTCGCGCCCGGTCGCGGCGCTGATCCTTGTGGACAACTACGACGAGCTGACGAACGGACTGAGCGACGAGCGCATCTCCTTCCTCAACGCGCAGATCGACTCACGCGTGACCCGCTGGACGAGCAATTTCCCCTGCCTGAACCGAAAGCTGGAGAAAAACCGCTATCTGCTGCTGTGCGAGGTGCAGTACCTCAAGGCGCTGGAAGAGGCGAAATTCTCCCTGCTTGAGACGATCCGCACCGTTGTCAATCCCAACGGCGTTGCCGCCACGATCAGCATCGGCGTCGGCAAGGAGGGCGAGGGCATCGAGGAGTGCTACAACTTCGCAACGCTTGCGCTTGAGATGGCGCTCAGCCGCGGCGGCGACCAGGCGGTCGTCAAGGATCGCTACAACTTCTCCTTCTACGGTGGGCGCGGCAAGGAGGCCGAGCGGCACTCCAAGGTGAAGTCCCGCGTCGTGGCAGGCTCTCTGTCGGAGCTGATCCGTCAGTCGAGTCAGGTCTTTATTATGGGACACCGCAACTCCGACAACGACGCCATCGGCGCCGCTGCGGGTCTTATGTGCCTGTGCCGCAAGCTTGAAACGCCGGCAAAGATCGTCACGGATCCTGTCCGCAGCGCCGCGCTGCCGCTGATCGAACGGCTGAAAAAGCTCACCGCGTATGAAGAAGCGTTCATAACGGCTGACGATGCGCTGCTGTACGCAGACCCGCAGAGTCTGCTCATCATCGTGGACACCAACCGTCCCGAGCAGGTCGAGTCCCGTCCGCTGCTGGAGGCGATGACCCGCGTGGCGCTGATCGACCACCACCGCAAGGCGGCGGACTCCATCGAGGAAGTGCTGCTGACGCTCCACGAGCCTGCCGCTTCCTCCGCGTCGGAGCTTGTGACGGAGCTGCTGCAGTACGCCGCAGAGCCGAAGGATCTGCTGCAGGAAGAGGCGCGCGCACTGCTTTCCGGCATTGTGCTGGACACCAAGAATTTCAGCATCCGCACCTCCTCGGGTGCATTTGAGGCCGCGGCATTCCTGCGGCGTGTGGGCGCGGATCCCACCGAGGTCAAGCGGCTGTTCCGCAGCGATCTGGAGGACGTCATCTCCCGCTTCCGCATTATTCAGAATGCGAAGATCCACGCACACGGCATTGCCATTGCGATGCTGGAGCGCTCCACTGAGCGCGCCATTGCGGCGCAGGCGGCGGATGAGCTTCTGAGCGTGAACGGCGTCGAGGCCTCGTTCGTGCTCTACCCGGACAGCGACCGCGTGATCATCTCCGCGCGAAGCCTCGGAGAAGTCAACGTACAGATGATCCTGGAACCGCTCAGCGGCGGCGGAAACGCCGCGACTGCCGGGGCACAGATCCCCGGACAGCGCGTGCACGAGGTGCGCGATGCGCTGCTGAAGTCCATTGAAACCTATTATCAGGACGCAAAGTAAGAAAGGAAGAACGCCTTATGAAAGTGATTTTGTTACAGGATGTTAAGGGAAAGGGAAAGCGCGGCCAGATGGTCGAGGTTTCCGACGGCTACGCGCGGAATTTCCTGCTGCCGAAAAAGCTGGCGCAGGAGGCGACCACCGATAACGTCAACACGATGCGTATGAACGACCGCGCCACGCAGGAGCGGCAGGCGAAGGAACGCGCACAGGCGCTGGAGATCGCAGAGAAGATGCGCTCGTTCAAGATCCAAGTGTTCGCCAAGGGCGGCGGCGCGGGACGGCTCTTCGGCTCGGTGACGAGCGCGGAAATCGCCGATGCGCTTGCCGAACAGCAGGGCATCAAGCTGGACAAGCGCAAGATCGTGCTCGACGACCCGATCAAGGTCGCGGGTGAGTATCCCATCAAGTGCAAGCTCGGCTATGAGATCACGGGCGAACTGACGGTCGAGGTAAAAGAACAGTAACGGTAGGAGAGTGGAACCATGGCTGACCTTCTGGAAAAAGCAATGCCCCACGCATTGGAGGCGGAGCAGTCCGTCCTCGGATCGATGCTGATCGACAACCGCTGTGTCGCGGATGTGATCGGCATCCTGCAGCCTGCCGATTTTTATGTGAAACAGAACGCGGAGATCTATGAGACCATCTACACGATGTTCAATTTCTCCGAAGCGATTGACCCGGTGACCGTCCTGAACAAGCTCAAGGAACGCGGACTTGCCGATGAACGCACGGGCGATTACCTTGTGCAGCTGATGGATGTGACGCCGACGGCGGCCTACGCCGTGCAGTACGCCAACATCGTGCATGAAAAGGCGCTTCTGCGCGCGCTCGCGCAGGCGGCGGATGATATTTCCGCCACGGTGACCGAGGGCGTCGGCACCGCCGCCGAAATTATGGAGGTCGCGGAAAAGAAAATCTACGCCATCCGCAAGGGAAACACAGGCGACACGCTGAAGAAGATCGGAACGGTCCTGGTGGACGTGTACGGCAGACTCTCCGAGCTCGCCGCGTCCGGCGAAGCCTTCCCCGGGCTTCCCACGGGTATGCGCGACCTCGACCGTGTGATCGGCGGACTCAACAAGTCCGACCTTTTGCTGATCGCCGCCCGTCCCGGTATGGGCAAGACCTCCCTCGCGCTGAATATGGCGCTGAATGTGGCGAAGAAGACGGACAAGACCGTTGCCATCTTCTCGCTCGAAATGTCGAGCGAGCAGCTTGCCCTGCGCCTGATCTCCGGCGAGAGCTTTGTGGACAACAAGAAGCTCACCACGGGTCGGCTCAGCGAAGAGGACTGGGTGCGCGTCGGTATGGCGTCGTCCGCGCTGACCGCAACGGATATCCGCATCGACGATAACCCCTCGATCACGGTCGCGGCGATGAACGCGAAGTGCCGCAGACTGGATAATCTCGGACTGGTCGTGATCGACTATCTGCAGCTGATGACGGACTCCGGCTACGGCGGAAACCGCGGCGATAACCGTGTGACGGTCGTCAGTGAGATCTCCCGCGCGCTCAAGGTGATGGCGAAGGAGCTGAATGTTCCCGTTGTATGTCTGAGCCAGCTCAGCCGAGGTCCGGAGTCAAGACCGGACAAGCGCCCGATGCTCTCCGACCTGCGTGAATCCGGCGCCATCGAGCAGGACGCGGACTGCGTGCTGTTCATCTACCGCGATGATTATTACAACCCCGACACCGAGGAGAAGAACGTCTGCGAGCTGATCGTGGCGAAGAACCGCCACGGTGAGACCGGCAAGGTCAAGCTCCAGTGGATCCCGCAGTTCACGACCTTCTCCGATATGGAGTGGAAGCATGAAGAATAAGATCCTCCGCCGTATCCGGGCGGAGGAGCTGCTCAAGCCCGGCGACGTCGTGTACTGCGCCCTTTCGGGCGGCACGGATTCCGTGGCGATGACGCGGCTTTTTGCCGAGCTGGCGGATGCGCTTCGGATCACGGTGCGCGTCTGCCATTTTAACCACCGTCTGCGCGGTGCGGATTCCGACGCGGACGAGGCGTTCTGCCGCGACTTTGCCGCGCGGCTGGGACTTTCCATCACGGTGGGCGGCGCGGATGTAGCGGCGTGGGCGAAGGAGCACGGACAGAGCATAGAAGAGGCGGCAAGGATCTGCCGCTACGCCTTTTTTGAGACACTGGACGGCTTGGTCGCGACCGCGCATACGGCGGACGACCAGATGGAGACGATCCTCATCAATCTTCTGCGCGGAACGGGACTCAAGGGGCTCGGCGGCATCCCGCCGCGCCGCGAAAAATACCTGCGTCCGCTGCTGGATGTGACGCGCGCGGAGACCGAGGCGTACCTGAACGAACAAAAACTGCCGCATCGCGAGGATGCGACAAATGCCGACGATGACTGCCTCCGCAACCGTCTGCGCCACCATGTGACGCCGCTGCTGCGGCAGGAGAATCCCAACTGGCAGGAGAGCCTTTCCCGTATGACGGCGCTGCTCCGTGAGGACGAGGCGCTGCTGCAGACGCTCTCCGATGCGCTGCTTGTCCCAACTTCGGACGGCGGCTGGGAGACGAAGCCCCTGCGCGATGCGGAAAAACCGCTGCGCGAACGCGCGCTGCGGACGCTGCTCAGACGCTGCCGCTTTCCCAAGCTGACGGCGGCGCATATCCGTGCGGCGGAAGATCTGCTCTCCGACACGGAGGGAACTGCCGAGGTTCGGCTGCCCGACGGCTGGACCGCAAAGCGCAGATATGAAACGCTGTATTTCGTGCGTGAGACCCCCGCTTCCTTTGCGCCGACGACGCTGTGCGTTCCGGGCGAGACGAAGCTCCCGGAGCTTTGCCTGACGGTTTCTGTCGGGGAGGAGACGGGCGGCATCCCCATCGGCGCGTCTCAGCTGACAGGTGAAGTTTGCATTCGTCCTCCAAAGGCGGGAGACAGGTTGCGCCTTCCCGGCGGAACGAAGCTCCTGCGCCGTATTCTGATCGACCGAAAGATCCCTGCGGATCTGCGGAAACGCGTTGCGGTCGCCGCCTGCGGCGACACGGTGCTGGCGGTGCAGGGGATCGGCGGCAACCGCGACTGCCTGCCCAAGGACGGCGAAAAGACCTATTACATCTCGTTCCGGGAGATATGACAAAGGATGAGAGAACTATGATCCACGAAACAGATATGATGCAGGACATTGAAACGGTGCTGGTGACGGAGGAGGAGATCCACAGCCGCATCCGTGAGGTCGGCAAGCAGCTTGGCGATCTTTACCGCGGGAAAAATCCGATCGTCATCGGCGTCCTCAAGGGCGTCGTTCCGTTCTACGCAGAAATGACGCAGGCGATGCAGATCCCGATGCAGGAGGATTTTCTCTCCGTCTCATCGTATGGGGGCGGTATGCAGTCCTCGGGCAAGCTGACCTTCCGCAAGGACATCGATCAGGATATTCGCGGTCGGCACGTTTTGATCCTCGAGGATATTCTGGACACCGGTGTGACGCTCAAGGCGCTTCTGGAGATCCTGCGCGAGCGCGGACCCGCATCGCTCAAGATCTGCACGCTTCTGGACAAACCCTCCGGGAGAAAGGTCGAGCTTGATCCCGACTACACCTGCTTCGTGATCCCCGACGGCTTTGTTGTCGGCTATGGGCTGGATTATAAGGAATACTACCGCAATCTGCCCTGCGTGGGCATTCTGAAGAAGAGTGTATATCAGGATGATTGAGGAACCGGATAAAGAAAAGCACTCACGGTTTTCCGTGAGTGCTTTTTATGATATTTGGATGCATACCACCGCAGCAGAACGTGCGAGGCATACCGTAGGGACGAGCATTGCTCGTCCCTTGTACTTGCATTCTTTTCCGAGGTGTGATACACTGAGAATGCCAAACAGTCCAGCTTTTTATCAATACCTCGAATATGGAGCACACGCTTTTTCAGCAAAAGCGTATGCTCCATCCGTGTGCACCTGTCGAGGGGTATTCGGACTGTTTGGCGACAGTGGAGCCGGCGTTTTTCGTGGCACAGCTCTGCTGTGCCATTTTTTTATTGGAGGGAAGACGATGCCGGATTATGAAGCAATGTACCATCTGATGGTAAACGCTTCGGAGGATGCACTTGTTGCCTTGGAGGAGGGCGCACCCGAACGGGCGCGTATG
>JAFVWG010000164.1 GCA_017501805.1 Oscillospiraceae bacterium | reverse complement strand
GCGTCCTTGGTCGCCTGACGCTGCGCGTCGGTGAAGTACGCGGGAACGGTGATGACCGCCTCGGTGACCGTGCCGCCGAGGTAAGCTTCGGCGTCCGCCTTCAGCTTCTGCAGGATCATCGCGGAGATCTCCTGCGGGGTGTACTTCTTGTCGCCGATGTCCACCTTGTAGTCCGTGCCCATCTCGCGCTTGATCGAAGCGACGGTGCGCTCGTGGTTCGTGACAGCCTGGCGCTTTGCCACCTGTCCGACCATACGTTCGCCCGTCTTGGAAAATGCCACGACGGACGGGGTCGTGCGATTGCCTTCGGCGTTGGCGATGACGACGGCTTCGCCGCCTTCCATGACCGCAACGCAGGAGTTGGTCGTACCCAGATCGATACCAATGATTTTCGACATAATTTCGTCCTCCTATTTCAATGAAACATGTACAATGTTAATTTGCCACTCTGACCATGGCAAAGCGAACGACTCTTTCTCCGACGCGGAAGCCCTTCTGGAAGACCTCCACGATCGTGTTTTCTCCGACGGACTCATCCTCGCAGTGCATCACCGCGTTGTGCATCGTGGGATCGAACGGCTCGCCCGTCTCTCCGAACTCCGCCACGCCGAGTCCCGTCATGATCTCGCGCAGACCGGTCATCGTCATCTCCACGCCTTTTTTGTACGCCTCGTCGGCAGTCTCCTGCTCGAGCGCACGCTGCAGGTTGTCAAACACCGGCAGGAATTTTCCGACCGTCTCTGCCTTGATCTCCGTGTAGAGCGCCTCGCGCTCCGTCCGGCTGCGCTTGCGGAAGTTGTCGTACTCCGCAGCAAGCCGCAGATATCTGTCCTGCGCCTCGGCGAGCTGCTGCTCCGTCTCCGCGGCGGGGTTTTGCGTTTGTGTTTCGGTTTCGACCTCCGGAGTCTGTGTTTCCTTCACTTCCTCCGGCGCGTTTTTATTCTGTTTCTTTGCCATATTCTGTTTCCTCCCGATCCTCAGGGTTCATCTTTCGGCTGCGGCAGTGTGGGATTTTCGGGCTTACCGAACATCCGGCTCAGCGCCTCGGTGAAGTAGCTCAGCCGCGCCGTCACCTGTGCGTAGTCCATACGCGTCGGACCGACAACGCCGATCATTCCCTGCATATTGTCCCCAATATCAAAGCGCGTCATAACAACGCTGGTGTCCTTGAGCTCCCGTGCGATGTTCTCGGGTCCGACAAGGATCTGCATCTTGCTGTCCGGCCGAATGGTCGCCGGGAGATTCGCGATGACGTCCTCATCCAGACGGGAGAGCAGCTCCTGCGCCTTGCCCGGGTCGCGGTATTCCGGATGTCCGAGCAGATTCATCTGTCCGGAGAGGAAAACCTCGTTCCGCTCCTGTGCGCGCAGCAGGCGCACGGCGTAATCCACGATGATCGGCACGAGCATTTCCAGCTCGCCCACGCTGGCGCGTACGCGCTCTATGACCTCGGGCGTGATCTCGTCTGCGGTCAGCCCCGTCAGCGAGGCGTTCAGCACCGCGGAGAGCAGCCGCAGGTCGTTTTCCGTGCAGTGCACGGGCAGGCGGATCAGCTTGTTCTTCACCACATCGCTGTCCGTCATGACCAGCAGGATGAAGCTGCCTTCCTCCGCCATGACCAGCTCGAATTTCTTCACCGTGGCGCGGGCGGTCGGTGCCGTCACCGCGTAGGCGGGGAGGTTTGTCATCTTGGAGACGATCTTGCTCGCCTGTGCGATCACATCGTCGAACTGCCGCAGGCGGTCCTGCATCGCGGAGCTGAGGGACTGCGTCTCCTCCGCCGTCAGGCGGTAGTCGCTCATCAGCTCGTCGATATACAATCGGTAGCCGGCGGGGCTGGGGATGCGTCCTGCGGAGGTGTGCGGCTGTTCCAGCAGCCCCTTCGCGGTGAGCTCGCCCATTTCGTTTCGGATGGTCGCGGAGGAGGCGTTGATCTCCGGCATTGCCGCGATCGCCTTGGAGCCGACAGGCTCTGCGGTGCGGATGTAGTTTTCCACGATAGCGCGCAGAATGCGCTTTTGCCGTTCGGTCAGTTCCACGGCGGTCCCTCCACTTTCGGTTTTAGCACTTGGCACTTATGAGTGCTAACTGCTAACCGTACTCTACCACCGCTTGCCAAATATGTCAATAGGAAATATACAAATATTTTGTAAACAACCCGCCTGTCCCCCCGCAGGCGCACTTCCTCACCTCCGCCGCACCCGTAGGGGCGATTGTTAAATCGCCCGCCTGCCGTAGGCAGTATCTCAATCCGTGCCTCCGGCACACAACAACTCTTCCCTCTTCACTATTCACTATTCCCTCTTCACTACCGCCAACGGCGGTCCCCTAAGCCTTCCCCGCTGGGGAAGGTGGCTCGCATAGCGAGCCGGAAGAGGTCTCCCGCCGCAGCGGTATCCAAATCCGTGCCCACGGCACACAACAATTCTTCAATATTCATTCTTCAGTATTCAATATTCATTTTGTCGCCGCCCCGCGGCAGCAAAAAAGCGGACGGAACCCGCAGGTTCCGTCCGCAATACAAGACGCTTTACTTCTCCGCAAGTGTCTGCTCTCTGCCCTGGCAGGTGAACAGCAGGATCTGCCGATGCTCCGCCTCTTCCTTCAGAAGCTTCAGCGCCTGTGCCAGCCGCTTGTCATCGAAGAAAACAAAGGCGTCGTCCAGCACGATGGGCGTGTCGCTTTCCAGCGCCAGCGCG
>JAFVWG010000163.1 GCA_017501805.1 Oscillospiraceae bacterium | reverse complement strand
CGAATTCGCGCGCATCGGACTTGCAGTTTTCGATCAGCACATTGTTGCCGCCGAAGCGGATGCACTGGCAGGCGGAGTTGAGCGTACAGTTGCGCACGATGACATCATGGTTATCAAATCCGGCGATCGCATCGTCACCGGTGTTGATGTCGCAGTCTTCGATCAGGACATTGTCGCAGGTGCGGACGTCCACGCCGTCGTGTCCGCCGAAGACCGAGATGTTGCGGATCGTGATGTCCTGCGATTTGAAGATCGCGTGGCACCAGTTGGCGCTGTTGAGGAAGGTGTAGCCTTCCAGACGGATGCCCTTGCAGCGCCAAATGCTCATTCCGTGCGGACCGCGATAGTCGTTCTCCCCTTCCGGGTCAAAGCAGCTCTGTCCGTCGATGTAAGAGCCTTTTTCGCCGATCACGGCAATGTTCACGGCATCAAAGGCACGGATCAGTCCGTTGCACCAGCGGCTCGTGGCGACCGTGCTCTTTCCCTTTCCGGGCTCATTGCTCCAGGTCTCCATCGTCACCGGCTCGAGCTTGTCGTTCTCCCACGCAAAGTAGTCCATACAGTTGCGGCTGCCCTTGAGGATCGCACCGCTCTCCAGATACAGCTCCACGTTGCTGCGGATGCGGATGCCTCCCGTGAGATACACGCCGCAGGGAATGCGGACTCTGCCGCCGCCTGCGAGGAAGCAGTCGTCGATTGCTTTCTGGATCTTTTCGGTCTGCAGACGGTCGGAGCAGACCGCGCCGTAGTCGCGGATGTTCCATTCTCTCAAATTCATAGCTAACCCCCCTTTCGAGTTAAAATAGCATCATTTTTCGGAGAAAACAAGCCCTGGGAATAAAATATCATACCAAAAAATCACATAAATTCATAAATAAAAAAGCGACTTGTCGAAACAAGTCGCTTTTTCTGGAAGAGCCGAATGGTTTAGATGACATATAATCTCTTGAATTAAATAAAATTATAAATTTATGTTTTGCGAAGCAAAACTACCTTTTCTCTTCTCTATTATCTTTTATCTCTTATCTGGAAACGACAATTTTTTAGTGAAGAGTGAAGAGAGAAAAGTGAAAAGATAAGAGTACAAAAAGAAACGACAACTTTCTTTGTCGAAAATTGTCGTTTCTTTTTGGCGGAGAGGAAGGGATTCGAACCCTTGATACGCTCACCACGTATACACGATTTCCAATCGTGCGCTTTAGGCCAGCTCAGCCACCTCTCCGGATGGCGGCGCTTCGAGGCCCTCTCGAAACGCCTAGGTTATTCTAGCGAAGAATCTTCGCTTTGTCAAGTAGGAATTACGCGCTTTGCACAAGTCTTTCCGCGGAGATCGGCCGCAGGATAACGAATGCCGCTGCGATCGGCGGAAAGAGATCGTGCGTCACATAGCAGCCGGCAAGCAAACCCGCAAGCATCATAATGCCGCTTGAGGCGACCGCAATGCGACATTCCGTCCTCTCTGCCCGAACGGGATCGTCACATCGGCTGAGCAGCGCACGCACAGCGCGCCCGCCGTCCAGCGGATAGAGCGGCAGAAGATTGAACAGAAGCAGCCCGAAATTACAGAGCGCAAACTGCGGATACGGTCTTCGGAGCATACAGCCAAGCAGCGCATTTACCGCAGGACCGGCCGCAGCGCAGACCAGCTCTGTCCGATAGGAGATCTGCCCGACGCCAAGCACCGCGCCGAGCGAGCTCAGATGGATGCTTCGGATCGGAACGCCATAGTACCAAAGTGCAATTGCGTGCCCGCACTCGTGCAGAAATGCCGCAAGCAGCAGATCTTTCAGCCAGGCAGACAGCCCAAACCACAGGTGCAGTACGATCGTAATGAGAAAGGTTGCCGAAATACGGATCTTCGGCAGACGGGATCCCCCCGGCATAGCATCACCAAAAAAACATATCCGTATTTTATGAGGATTATGCTTGACTTTCCGCAAAAGCTTCTCTATAATAATCAAGCCAACGGGGTGTGGCGAAGTTTGGTATCGCGCTTGGTTCGGGACCAAGAGGCCTCGGGTTCGAATCCCGACACTCCGACCAGAAAAACCGACAAGTTTCGACTTGTCGGTTTTTCAACTAAGTGCGCCTTTCGGCGCGTGAAGTTTGCTCCGCAAGTGAAGTTGTCC
Source organism: Oscillospiraceae bacterium (assembly GCA_017501805.1). Classification (GTDB taxonomy): domain Bacteria; phylum Bacillota; class Clostridia; order Oscillospirales; family Oscillospiraceae; genus RGIG3566. The sequence continues at coordinate 76 of JAFVWG010000163.1, read as the reverse complement.
TGCGGACAGTGAAGTTTCTGCGGAAGTGAGTGGCGCACTTAACTTCATTTTATGCGCAAGCATAATACTTCATTAT
>JAFVWG010000162.1 GCA_017501805.1 Oscillospiraceae bacterium | reverse complement strand
CCTTTGCAAACTCCGGGGCGTTGACGTTCCCCTTGTCCCAGCCCTTGCGGCATTTGACCGTGACCGGAACGGGCACCGCTTTCTTCACCGCCTCAACGATCCTTGCGGCAAGCGCGGGATCGCGCATCAGCGCACAGCCGTCGCCGTTTCCCGCGATTTTCCCGACGGGACAGCCCATATTGATGTCGATATAATCAAAATCGCCGTGCTCCAGAACGAGTCTTGCCGCCTGTGCCATAATTTCCGGCTCATTGCCGAAGATCTGTGCACCGCAGATGCCGATGGGCGTCTTTTTGAGCAGACCGATGCTCTTCCGATCCTGATAGACAAGTGCGCGGGAGGATACCATCTCCGTGACCGTAACTTCCGTGCCGCGCCGTGCGCAGACCGTGCGGAAGGCATAGTCGCTCACCCCCGCCATCGGCGCGAGGATCGCTTTATTTTCAAATGAGAGCATCGTGTCACTTCCCTCTTACTGCCGCAAATCCACCGGGCAGCACCGCGCCGTCTTCCGTACTCGCGGAAAAGAGCACCTCGCCGTGCGCGGCCGCCATCGGCTCGTTCGACAGATTTACATATACATATATGCTGTCGTCTCCGTATTCACGGGCAAGCACAAGCCGTCCGTTGTTTGCTTCCAAAACGCGCATCGCACCGCGCCGCAGTGTCGGAGACGCTTTGCGCAGCGTTCCGAGCGCCGCAAAATGCGCGCGCAGCTCCCTGTTCTCATCTTCCCATGGATAGAACGCGCGGTTGAAGGGATCCTTGCAGCCCTCCATCCCCGCTTCGTCTCCGTAGTAGACGCTCGGACAGCCCGGCAGCATAAACTGCAGGAACGAAGCCTGCCGCAGGCGAAGCAGTCCGAGTACACGCTGCGCGTCGGACAGGCGGTATGCAGCCATCTCCTCGCGTGAACCCTCAAAGGGCGCGGCAAGCTCCGTGAGCGCACGCGCCGTGTCGTGGGTGGAAAGCAGATTCATCGTGCAGGAAAGCACCTCTGCGGGGTAGTTTTCGGAAAGCTTCCGCAGCGACGCTCCCAGCTCCGTGCCATCATCCTCACCGCGGACAAAGCGCAAAATCGCCCTGCGCCACGGATAGTTCATCACCCCGTCCAGCTCCGCGTCGACGAAATAGCGCCGTCTTTCGTTGTAGGCAACCTTATTCGACGCGTCCTCCCACACCTCTCCGAGCAGGAAGGCATCCGGCTTCACCAGCCGCAGACGGTGACGGATCCCCGCGATAAAGCTGTCGGGAAGCTCATCCGCCACGTCCAGGCGGAAGCCGTCCGCGCCGCGCCGCAGCCACGTTTCGACAACGCCGCCCTCGCCGAAGATATAGTTCCGATAGCTTTCGTTGTTCTTATCGAGGCATGGCAGGGTCGGGAAGCCCCACCACGAGTCGTACCGATCGGGATAATGCGAAAATTTATACCAGCTGCGGTACGGCGAATCGGGATCGCTGCACGCGCCGCCGCCGAATTCCCGTTCACGGTCAAAATAGACGCTGCGGCTGCCGGTGTGGGAAAACACACCGTCCAGGATCACGCGGATCCCCAGTTCGTGCGCCCGTTCGCAGAGCTCTGTAAAATCCCGCTCCGTGCCGAGCATCGGATCGATCCGCAGATAGTCGCAGGTATCGTAACGGTGGTTGGAATACGCCATAAAGATCGGATTGAGGTAGAGGATCTCCGTACCGAGCGAGGCGATATACGGCAGCTTCTCCGTAATGCCGCGCAGATTTCCGCCGAAGAAGTCGCAGTTGTGCACCTCGCCCTTCTCATCCGGCAGATAGTCCGGGATCTCCCGCACATCTTCGTGGATGCGATACGGCTGCAGCTTTCCCGTCAGGTCGCAGTCGCCGGCTTTGAAGAAGCGGTCCGGCATGATCTGATACATCACCGCGCCCCTCGCCCACTCGGGAACGGGGAAAGCGTCCGATACACAGCTGAGCTGCCAGGGCTCCCCTGCCTCCATATTGGTGTCGTGTTCACCCTGTCGGAAGAGGCGGAAGCATTCGTTTTCCGTCGTGATCACAAACCAATAGAAGTACAGATCGGGCTCCGCGATCGAGAATTCGCCGCGCCAGACCTCGTAGTCCCCTTCCGTGCATTCGCGGAAAAGCTCCACCGCCCGCTCCTGCCCCGTACGGTCACAGGAGAGGATCAGCTCCGTCCGCCGTGTGCGGATGGATGCGGGGATCTTCACGCGCAACACACAAAGCTCCTTCGGACGCAGAACGCCGAAGGGGCTTTTGTGGTATATTGTTTGGCTGTTATAGAGAATTCGCATGGTTTCACAGCTTCCAGATGGATTCGGCATACTCCTGCACAGCTCTGTCTGCGGAGAAGATGCCGGCCTTCGCGATATTCACCAGCGACATATCGGCGAAGCGTGCCTTGTTGCGGTACACCTCGGAGACGTCCCTCTGCGCGCGCGCATAGTCGGAGAAGTCCGCGATGGTCATAAACGAGTCCGCCGTGCCGAAACGGTTTGTCAGCAGCGACGCGGCGATATCGTCAAAGCGCTGTCCGAGCACGCCGGAGGTCAGCAGCTTGAGCACACGATCCAGCTCGGGCGTGAGGAAATCGTGCGGATCATAGCCGCGGCGCCACAGTGCCTCGACCTCGTCCGCGTGCATACCGAAGAGGAACATATTCTCCTCTCCCACCTGCTCGCTGATCTCCACATTCGCGCCGTCCAGCGTTCCGAGCGTGACCGCGCCGTTGATCATCAGCTTCATATTGCCGGTGCCGGAGGCCTCCTTACCCGCAAGAGAGATCTGCTCGGAGATGTCCGCAGCGGGAATGATGATCTCCGCAAGCGACACCTTGTAGTCCTCCACGAAGACCACGCGCAGCTTGTCGCGCACCTGCGGGTCGTTGTTCACGAGGTTCGACACCGCGACGATGAGGCTGATGATCTGCTTCGCACGGACATAGCCCGCCGACGCCTTTGCCGCAAAGACAAAGGTGCGGGGAACGACATTCTCATGCGGTCTGTCCTTGATATCGAGATAGAGCTTGAGGATGTGCAGAACGTTGAGCAGCTGCCGCTTGTACTCGTGCAGACGCTTGATCTGCACGTCGAAGAGGCTGTCCGGGTCGACCTGAATGCCGTTGGCGGACGCGATCAGCTCCGCAAGGCGCACCTTGTTCTCGCGCTTGATCTCCATCAGGCTCTTCCGCACCTGATCGTCGCCCTTGTATTTGAGCAGCTTTTCCAGCTGCCGTGCATCGCGGAGGAAATCATCGCCGATCAGCTCTTTGAGGTAGCCCGTCAGAGAGGGGTTGGACTGGCAGAGCCAGCGGCGGTACGCGATGCCGTTCGTCACATTCATAAAACGGTCCTCGTCCATCACGTAGTAGTCGTGGAAGATGCCGTTTTTCAGAATTTCCGTGTGCAGTCCGCTCACGCCGTTGACCTTGTGGCAGGCGGCGAGGCAGAGGTTCGCCATACGGATCTCGTTGTCGTGAATGCAGGCCATATACGCCCACTTGCCGGGATCGCCCGGGTAGAACGCCTGCAGCTTTTCCATCAGGCGGCGGTTGATCTCCACGCTGATCGCATAGATACGGGGCAGCTGCTCACGGAAGAGCGAAGCATCCCAGCGTTCCAGCGCCTCGGACATAACGGTGTGGTTGGTGTAGCTCAGCGTCTTGCAGGTGATCTCCCACGCCTGATCCCAGCCGCAGCCGTACTGATCTATCAGCAGACGCATCAGTTCCGGCACGCAGAGCGCCGGATGGGTGTCGTTGATGTGGATCGCCACTTTGTCCGCAAGATTATCCATCGTCTTGTACACGCGCAGATGATCCGTCAGGATCTGCTGCAGCGATGCGGACACGAGCAGATACTGCTGCTTGAGGCGCAGGCGTTTTCCCTCGATGTGGTTGTCCGCGGGATAGAGCACCTTGGAGATCGTCTCCGCCATAGTGTCTCCCTCAAGCGCACGCACATAGTCTCCGCGCGAAAACGCCGCCATATCGAAGCTCTGCGGCAGCTTGGCGCTCCAGAGCACAAGACGGTTGACCGCGTCCGCGTCATAGCCGGAGATATACATATCGTGCGGCACGGCGGTAACGGTCTGGTAGTTCACATGTGCCGTCTTGAATTCGCCGTTGTCAAACCATTCGTGCACCTCGCCGCCGAAACGAATTTCCACGGCGTCATCGGGTCTCGGCTTGAGCCAGACGTCGCCCATTTCCAGCCAGTTGTCGGGGAATTCCATCTGCCAGCCGTCGACGATCTTCTGACGGAAGATGCCGAACTCATAGCGGATGGAGTAGCCCGTCACGGGATACTCCAGATGGGTCGCCGCGTCCATATAGCAGGAGGCGAGACGTCCGAGACCGCCGTTGCCGAGTCCCGCGTCCGGCTCGAGCGCGCAGAGGCGCTCTATGCTGAAGCCGTACTGATCCAGAATGTCGGACACCGATTCGAGGATGCCCATATTCGAAAGGTTGTTCCGCAGGGACGTGCCGACGAGGAATTCCATCGACATATAGTAAACCTGCTTACCCTCTTTTTCACGCACCTGTTTTGCAAAGGCACGGCGCTTTTCGTACAGCAGATCGCGCACGGTCGTACAGACCGCCTTGTACATCTGCTTTTCCGTCGCTTCCTCCATCGTGCAGCCAAAGAGCCTGCCAAGCGTCTGCCCGATATTTTGTTCCAGTTGGTATTTTTTCTGCATAATGATCCGTTTTCCTCCTCTATCATTCCGTAATTCTACGGTATAGAGCTTCATATTGCTTTGCCGGGATCTTCCAGCTCAGATCCTGGCGCATATCCCACGCGCGCAGTTCCGCCCACGCCGTCGGCATATCGTAGTAGACCGCAAGTGCGCGGTCGATCGCGGCAAGAAAATCATCCGCGTTGTAGCTTTGGAAGGTGAAGCCGCGTCCCTCGCCCTGCGGCCCTTCGTAGGGCGGGACCGTGTCGCGCAGACCGCCGGTGGCGTGCACCACGGGCACAGAGCCGTAGCGCATCGCGATCAGCTGGCTCAGTCCGCAGGGCTCGCTCTTCGAGGGCATCAGATAGATATCCGACGCCGCGTAGATGCGGTTGGCAAGCCCGCCGTCAAACTGCAGTATGGCGGCGACCCGTCCCGGGTAGCGCGCCTCCAGTCCGCGCAGGAATTCCTCATACTCCGCCTCGCCCGTGCCGAGCACGACGAGCTGTACACGGCGTTCCATCAGTCTGTCCGCCACACAGGTCAGAAGGTCGATGCCCTTGTGATCCGCAAGGCGCGTCACCATAGCAAGCAGCGCGGAATCCTCGTCCCGTGTCAGACCGACCTGCTCCTGAAGCGCAAGCTTGTTTTTCTTCTTCTTTTCCGCCGCATCGGCAGCGGAGAAGTTCTCCGCAAGCAGCGCATCGTGCGCAGGATCCCAAACATTGGTGTCAATTCCGTTCGTGATGCCGGTGATCTTATAGGAGAAATCGCGCAGCACCTGATCCAGCCCGTGCGCGTAGTAGGGATACTGCAGCTCGCGCGCATAGGTCTCCGAGACCGTGTTCACGGCGTCCGCCATCACGATACCGGCCTTGAGCATATTGCTTGCGCCCTTCATTTCAAGCACGCCTGTGTACTCCGCGGGAAGACCGAGCACGTCCATATTGAAGAGGATGTCTCCCCACCCCTGATACTGCACGTTATGGATGGTCAGAACGCTCTTCGTCCCCGGGAAGCTTGCGGCGAACTCGCTCTTCAGCAGCAGGGGGATGAGCGCCGTCTGCCAGTCGTTGCAGTGCAGCACATCCGGGTGGAAGCCGACCGCATTCAGGCATGCGGGGACCGCCTTGGAAAAATAGGCAAAGCGCTCGCCGTCATCCGGCTCACCGTAGATCCGTCCACGGTCAAAATACTGCTCGTTGTCAACAAAATAGACCTGCAGACGCTTTTTGCGATGGCACAGGCGGAATACACCGACGTGGCAGTTGCGCCAGCCGAGCCGGATCGCAAAAGCCGTGCAGAATTCCGTCTTCACGGCGGGATTGCGCTTGATCACGCCGTAGTACGGCAGAACAAGCACCACTTCATGTTCCGAAGATTGTCTGAGCGCCTCGGGCAGCGCCTGCATCACGTCGCCCAGACCGCCTGTTTTCAGGAAAGGGGCCGCTTCCGAAGCGGCAAATGCGATGTTCATACGGAGACTCCTTTTGCAATATAGAGAGGATTCTGCGGCGAGCCGACCAGCTTCGTACCGGGTGCAACGCGCACATCCTTGTCCAGAATGACGTATTTCAGTTCCGCGCCTTCCGCGATGACAGAGTCCTGCATCACGATGCTGTCGGAGATCACGGCGTCCTTTTCCACAGTCACGCCGCGGAAGAAGACGGAGCGGCTGCAGCTGCCGAGCATCGTACAGCCATCCGCAATGAGACAGTCGGTCGTGACGGAATCCTTGCCATAATATGCCGGCGCCTCGTTGCGCGGTTTCGTATAGATCGGAACCTCGGTATGGAAGAGTCCTCTGCGGATCTTTCCATCCAGAAGTGAGAGGTTGCCCTCATAGAACTCCTGCATATTTTCCACATAGAGCGCAACACCGGGGTGCAGATACACGTTGACGCTCAGGCTTCCGTTATTGAAGCCTTCCAGAATAAAGTCGCGTTCCAGGCGGTATTTTCCGCGCGGAACGGTGTCGTTCAGCGCTCGGAGCAGCTTCTCGCGCGAGATGATGAACATCCCCGTGCTGGCAAGCCAGTCCTTCGGCGCGTCGTAATGCACGGCGATCTCCGCGGGACTGCCGTCCCGGTCGGTGCGGATGGCGAGCGCCTGCTCGCGGTCTCCGTCGCAGGTGTCGGACGCCACAACGGTGACGTCACAGCCGGAGCGGATGTGTTCTTCCAGCGCCTTTCTGAAATCGACTGCGGCAAGCACAGTCGTTCCGGAAAGCACAACATATTCCTGTGTCGCTTCCTCAAGAAGACTCATCGCGGTATACAGCGCTTCCATTTTACCGCGGTAGACACCGTTGTAGCCGGTGGCAAACGGCGGCAGAATGACCACGCCGGTTTTTTCCAGTCTCAGGTCCCACTCCTCGCAGGAGCCGAGGTGGAACATCAGCGATTCATAGTTGTATTTTGTGATGATGCCGATGTGGCGGATCATCGCATTGGCCATATTGGAAAGCGCGAAGTCGATCTGGCGATAACGTGCGCCAAAGGGGATCGCCGCGGAGGTTCTGTGCTCCGTCAGAGCGCCCATACTGCTGTCGTAGACATTGGAGAAGATAATTCCCATTGCATCCATAGCCGTCGCCTCCCCTCTCACATGATCTCGCCCGGAGCAATGACCGCACCGGGGGCAATTTGCTGCTGTTTTCCGATGACCGTGATCTTCCGTTCCTCGGGAGCGCCCGTCTGATCTCCGCCGACCGTGCTGCCCGTGCCGATCACGCAGTCCTCCGCAACGATCGCGTGTCGGACGACCGCTCCGGGCTCCACCGTGACATTCGGCATGATCACACTGTCCTCGACCAGCGCACCTTCACCGATGATACAGCCTGTGCTGATAACGCTGTGGCGGATCTTTCCCGCGACCTCGCAGCCCTCGGCGACATTGCTCTCGCTGACATCTGCGGTCTTCGCAAAACAGCTCGCGGGCAGCGCGGTGTGCCGCGCATAGATCTTGCCGCCGCGGTCGCTCTGCAGATCAAAGGCAGGGTCGCTGCCCAGTGTGTCCATATTGGCTTCCCAGAGGCTGTTGATCGTACCGACGTCCCGCCAGTAGCCGCGGAACGGGTAGGCGTAGACGCGGAGCTTTGCGTCCAGGATCGCAGGGATCACATTCTTGCCGAAATCGTTTTCCGAGTCGGGGTTCTGCTCGTCCGCGAGGAGGAACTGCTTGAGCACGCTCCAGCGGAAGATGTAGATGCCCATTGAGGCCTGATCGTTCTTCGGATGCGGCGGTTTTTCCTCGAATTCATAGATGCGGCCGTCCGCCTCGGTGTTCATAATGCCGAAGCGCGAAGCCTCTTCCAGCGGAACGGTACGGGCTGCGATCGTGCAGTCCGCGTCCTTTTCAATGTGGAAGCGGAGCATCTTTGCGTAGTTCATTTTATAGATATGGTCACCGGAGAGCACCAGCACATAATCCGGATGATAGCGGTCGATAAAGGAAATATTCTGGCTGATGGCGTTTGCCGTGCCCCTGTACCATTCCGCACCCTTGAGGTCGGCATAGGGCGGGAGCAGCTGCGCACCTCCGTGCGAGCTGTTCAGACGCCACGGCTGGCCGTTGCCGATATATTCATTCAGTTCCAGAGGCTGATACTGCGTCAGAATCCCAACCGTATCGATGTTGGAATTCACGCAGTTGGATAGGGAGAAGTCGATGATCCTGTATTTCCCGCCAAACGGGACCGCTGGTTTTGCCGTGTTTTCGGTCAGCACTTTCAGTCTGCTGCCCTGACCTCCGGCGAGAAGCATCGCCACACAATGTTTCTTTTTGAAATGCATGAAACTACTCCCTTTCGTTGTATGATGATCGGGGTCTATTGGCGCTTTGCTGGGTTTTTGGGTCTTCGGATCTTATAATAAACCGCGCAGAGGGGCGGCAGCGTAAACGTTCCGCTCCAGGCGTGGTCTCCCCACGGTATTTTTTTCGCACGGACCGGCGGGAGCTCTTCTCCCGAGCCGCCGAATGCGGCATCGTCGCTGTTCAGGACGGGAACGTAGTACCCACCCTTCGGCAGACCGATCCGATATGCTTCGCGCCGTACCGGGCAGAAATTGATCAGCACGATCACCTCGTGCCCCTTTCGGTCGATGCGGCGCAATGCGATAACGCTGTTGTCACAGTCATCGGGCTGGATCCAGCGGAAGCCGTCCCAACCGCATTCATTTTCCCAAAGCGGTCTTTCCGCAAGGTAGAACGCATTCAGTGCGCGGACATAATCCCGCATCTGCCGATGACGATCGTAGCCGAGGAGCATCCAGTCCAGCTCTTTTTGATAGTTCCACTCGCCAAACTGTGCAAACTCATTGCCCATAAAGCTGAGTTTTTTGCCGGGATGCGCCATCATAAAGGCGTACAGCAGGCGCAGGTTGGCGAACTTCGCATCATAATCGCCGGGCATTCTGTCCACCAGAGAGCGCTTGCCGTGCACGACCTCGTCGTGGCTCAGCGGCAGGATAAAATTCTCGGAAAAGGCATAACTCATCGAAAACGTCAGAAAATGATGACAGCCCTTGCGGAAGAGCGGATCCTGCGCCATATAGTTCAGGATGTCGTTCATCCAGCCCATATTCCACTTGTACAGGAAGCCGAGCCCTCCGTCATAATCCGGCTTTGTGATCATAGGAAACGCGGTGGATTCCTCCGCGATCATCAGCGCGGCGGGGTTTTCGGCAAAAGCGGCGCGGTTGAGCGCACGCAGAAAATCGATCGCTTCAAGGTTTTCCTTCCCGCCGAAGCGGTTTGGCTTGTAGTGCGGTCGGTTGTAGTCAAGATAGAGCATCGAAGCCACCGCGTCCACGCGGATGCCGTCCACGTGATAGCGCTCCAGCCAGTAGACCGCGTTCGAGACGAGGAAGGAACACACCTCGCCCTTTCCGTAATCGAAAATACGGGTCGTCCAGTCCGGGTGTTCGTTCATTTCGGGATCGGACAGCTCATAACAGCAGCTTCCGTCAAATTCATAAAGCCCGTGCGCGTCCTTCGGAAAATGCGCGGGGACCCAGTCAAGGATCACGCCGATGCCGGCTTCGTGAAGCCTGTCCACAAAACGCATAAAGTCCTGCGGCGTGCCGTAGCGGAAGGTCGGCGCGTAGTAGCCGGTCACCTGATACCCCCACGAGCCGTCATAGGGATATTCTCCCAGCGGCATCAGCTCCACATGCGTGTAATGCATATCGGTGAGGTATTCGGCAAGCGCGTCGGCAAGCTCCGTGTAGCTGTAGGGCGTTCCGTCGGGGTGCGTCCTCCAGCTTCCGAGATGAAGCTCGTAAATGTTGATGGGTCTTTTGAGCTGTCCCGCCGTGCCTTTTGCGGCAAGTCGGCGGCGGTAGACGTCATCGTGCCAGACGAAGCCATCCGTCTCCCATATAACGCCGGACTTGTCCGGAAGCGGTCTGCAATACACCGCGTAGGGGTCGGTTTTGTGAAAGCGTGCGCCGCTCTGTCCTGTCAGACAGTATTTATATGCGCCGCCCGCCTTGGCGTAGACGGAAAATGCCTCCCACACGCCTCCGCCGATCGGGTGCATCGGGAGATCCTCCTCGTTCCAGAAATTGAAATCTCCGATCACGCTGACCGTCTGCGCACGCGGCGCCCAGACGCGGAACACAAAGCCCTCGCGTCCGTCTTTGTGTGCCTTATGGCAGCCGAGGAACGTATAGATATGGTCGGCTTCGCCGGAATGAAACGCCTCCAGGATGTGCGCGGCATTCTGTGACATAATTCCACCCACCCAACATCATCTTACCACAGTCATTTGTTGAATTCAACCGCAAAAGCCCGTCCGCTTTGAGACAAGCATTTGGGATTAGTATGCTCCGATTCTGTCCTTGCAATCGCTCCGCGCTTGCACAGTTCCTGCAAATATGCTACACTGATTGCAAAATTTGACAACATCGGGAGGATGCATATGCTTTCGATCCGCACAAAGCTTCTGCGTGAAAACGCTTCCATACCCACTTACGGCACCGATGCCGCAGCGGGCGCCGACCTGCACGCCTGTCTGGACGCGCCCGTGACGATCGCTCCGGGCGAAACCGTTCTCATCCCCATCGGCATCGCGATGGAGATCCCCTGCGGCTACGCGGGTCTTGTCTACGCGCGCAGCGGTCTTTCCGTCAAGCGCGATCTCGCCCCCGCCAACAAGGTCGGCGTGATCGACGCGGACTATCGCGGTGAGATCTTCGTCCCGCTCCACAACCACGGAAGCCGCCCTCAAACCGTTGAGCACGGCGAGCGCATCGCGCAGATGATCATCACCGCCTGTCCGGCGGCGGAGTTCACGCCCTGCGGCGAGCTTTCCGACACCGTGCGCGGCACGGGCGGCTTCGGCTCCACCGGCAGCAAATAAACAGATGACCCCAAAACGGCGGCTCCTCCCGGAGCTGCCGTTTTTCCGCGTCTAAAGCAGGGCTCTTGCCTCATATACTTGGCTATACAAAGTAAATGAGGTGTCGATATGGAACCTACGATCAACAGCGCCGTGTTCTGCGGTACTATGGCGGAAGCGCCGGTCTTCTCTCACGACAACCACGGGCGGCGTTTTTATCGCTTCACGCTGGAAGTCCCGCGGCTTTCGGGCGTGAGCGACCTGCTGCCCGTTCTCGCGGGCGAGGACGTTCTGGCACAGGCGGAGCTCAACGGCGGCGGTGCATTGCACATCACGGGTCAGCTGCGCTCCTTCAACAGCCGCGAGGGGCTGCGGCGCAGGCTTGTTCTCTCCGTCTTTGCATCGCAAATCGAAAACTGTGATACAGAGCCGCTCAACGATGTGTGCCTGACGGGATCGATCTGCCGCGCCCCGGTCTTCCGCCGCACGCCGCTGGGGCGCGAGATCTGCGATCTGATGCTTGCGGTCAGCCGCCGCTATCACCGCACGGACTATGTTCCGTGCATCCTCTGGGGAAAGGCTGCGCAGGAAGCGTCGCTGCAGCCTGTCGGAACGCGGATGGAGCTGCACGGACGGCTGCAGAGCCGTGAATACCTCAAGGTCTTCGAGGATCACAGCGAACAGCGCGTGACCTATGAACTCTCCGTAACGGACGCGTATCTGCTTGCCCCGGAATTCTGACCCTAGGCAAACGGTCACGTTTGTGGTATCATTGCAATCATGATACGGTGAAAGGAGCTGCGGCCAATGCGGTACACAACTGCCCTGCTCGATCTCGACAATACGATCCTGGATTTCAATGCCGCTTCCCACGAGGCGCTGGAAAAGACTTTCCTGCATTTCGGTCTTCCCTACTCGGAGGAGGAATGGGCGTGCTATGCGGAGTACAATTCCAAGCTTTGGCGGGCTTACGAACGAAAAGAGATCCCGAAGAGCCTGATCTATGAAGAACGCTTTCGTCTCTATCTGGAGGACCGCAGGCTCGACGCCGACCCCGCCGCGCTGAACGCGATGTATCTGCCGCTGCTCGGCGTCTGCGTCCATCTGATGCCGCACAGCATCGAGCTGCTCACGGCACTGAAGGAGCGCGGGCTCACGGTCTGCGTGGTGACCAACGGCGAGACCGAAACCGCGTACAAGCGGATCGCCCGCGGCGGACTGAACGAATATTTCGACCACATCTTCATTTCCGAGGAGATCGGTCACGCCAAGCCGTCCACGGAGTTCTTCGACGCCGTCTACGCGAAGCTCGGCGAGGATAAACGCGCAGGCTCGATCATTCTCGGCGACAGCCTCACCTCGGATATGCAGGGCGGAAAAAACGCAGGCATTGCCACCTGCCTCTTCCGCATCGAGGCGGAACCCGATGAACGCTGCGACTACGCCATCGACGACCTTCGGGACTTCCTGAAGCTTCTGTAAAAACCAACAACAGGGGAACGGATTCATCCGTTCCCCTGTTTCTTTATATGCCGAGGTATCTTGCGACCTTCAGGATCGCCATCTGCGTTTTCACATCCGGGATCTTTCCCGCCATAACGTCCGCGAGGAGCGTTTCCAGCGGCACACGCCGCACGTTCAGAAACTCGTCCTCATCCAGCTCGCGCGCACCAAAGTGCAGTCCGCGCGCGAGGTAGAGCGTGATGCGCTCGTCGCTGTACGCGGCAGCCGGGAAAAAGTCTCCGAGATCGATCATCTCGTCGGCGGTCACGCCGGTCTCCTCGCGCAGCTCGCGCTTCGCCGCAGAAAGCCTGTCCTCCTGCCTGCTGTCGAGCTTCCCTGCGGGGATCTCGGTCAGCACCTCGTCGACCGGGTAGCGGTACTGACGCTCCACAATGATCTCGTTTTCCTCCGTCAGCGGCAGGATGCATACCGCGCCCACGTGGCGGATCAGTTCACGGCTTGCGCTCTTTCCGTTCGGAAGACGCACCGTGTCAAGCTCAACATGCAGGATCTTCCCATCGAAGATCGTTTCGCCGTCAAGTCTCGTTTCGAGCAGTTCCCGTTCTTCCATCTTACAGGCGCGTGACCTTCAGCGCAGCCTCGTAGAGGGCGCAGAACTTCTCGTACTTCTTCTCGAACTTTGCGCTGTCGGTCGGCTCAAAGCGCTTCGTGAAGGAAACGCAGGCCTCCGCCGCCGCGGCGTAGTCCGCAAACACGCCCTCGTTCACCGCGGCGATGATCGCCGCGCCGAGGCAGGCAGCTTCCTTTTCCGCAGGGATGACCACAGGCAGACCCGTGATATTCGCCTGCAGGGAGCACCAGATCGGGCTCTTCGCGCCGCCGCCGGTTGCAATGATGCGGCTGATCTTTGTGCCGCCCGCGCGCATCGCGTCGCAGTTTTTCCGCAGCATAAAGGCAACGCCTTCCATGACCGCGCATGCCATATCGAAGATATCCGTCTCCTGACGCAGACCGAAGAACACGCCCGCCGCATCGGTGTCAAACTCCGGCGCGTTCGTGCCGACCAGATACGGCAGGAAGAGCAGCTTGTTCGGCAGTTCGCGCTGCAGGAGCACTTCGTTCATTTTGTCGTAGCCGACGTCACCCATGCAGGTGCGGCGGAACCATTCGAGGCTGACGCCGCCGGACTCGGCAACGGGAAGCATCACGTGCGTATCGGGCAGGAAGCCGTAGTGCATCGCAATGCCGCTGTCGCGCGGCGCGGGCTCTTCCGCCATGGCGGTCAGCGCCATCACCGTGCCGGTGGAAAGCGTAACGCCGCCGGGGGTGACGTTGCCCGTTCCGATCATACCGGTGAAATGGTCGAGCGTGCCGACGTTGACCTTCGTCGCCGTCGTCAGTCCCATCGCGTTCGCGGCGCGGTCGGTCAGACCGCCCGCAACGGTGCAGGGCTCGCACAGCGGCGGGAGCTTGCTCTCGTCGATGCCGATGACGTCGAGCATCTTCTTCCAGTACTTCTTTTCATAGATGTCAAAGTAGAGCGAGAAGGTCGCGATCGAGCAGTCCGCAAGCAGTCTGCCCGTCAGATGGTACACGATGAAGTCCTTGATCAGCAGATAGGTCGCAGCCTTGGCATAGACCTCCGGCTCGTGCTTTTTCAGCCACATAATTTTTGTAGCGGGCCAGGTCGGAAGCACGGCAAGCTGACCGGTCACGGACTCGATCTCCTTCGCGGTGAAGCGCTTCTCCACCTCGGCGCATTCTTCAACGCTGCGCTCGTCCATCCAAGAGATCGCGTTGCGGAGCGTCCTGCCCTCCGCATCCAGAACGACCAGCGACTCCGCCTGTCCCGTAAAGACGATCTGACGCACCTCCGCGGGTGCGATGTTGTTTTCCTTCAGCATACCGCCGATCAGCTTTTCCAGATCGGCAGCGTAGCGATCCGCATCGAATTCAACGAATCCGTTCTCGCGGATATACTGCACGGGCAGACTCTGACGGTCCACCAGCCGCATCGGGCTTTCGTAGACAGCCGCCTTGATATTTGTCGAGCCGAGGTCGACGCCGATGAAATACATATTTATACCTCCCACGGATTGATTTACAGATGGATCTCACAGCGGTGGATGGGCGTTCCCATCTCATAGAATTTTTCTTCATAGCCGGTCATGATCCCGACCGGACCGTTGGCGTGCAGATCGTCGTTCACATTCCGCACATCGTAGCCGTACTGCGCGAACTCCTCCAGCGACCACGCAAAGAGCGGCGCGTTGTCCGTCTTGAAATGGATCTGCGAGCCGGGCTTCAGGATCGTCTTGTACTGCTCGAGGAAGGTGTGATACGTCAGTCTCCGCTTGGCGTTTTTCTTGCGCGGCCAAGGGTCGCAGAAATTGATGTAGAGAAGATCCGCTTCGTCGGGAGCGAACAGCTCCGCGATCCGCGCAACGTCCGCCGCGGCAAAGAACACGTTCTTCAGTCCCATCGCCACGGCCTTTTCCATCCCGACGACCATCGCGTCGCTGCAGAACTCCAGCGCGATCACAAGCACATCCGGCTCCGCCGCAGCGGTCTCCACGGTGAATTTTCCCTTTCCGCAGCCGACTTCCACGCGCAGCTCACGCGCGTTCGGCATCAGGCTGCGCCACTTACCGCGCATTGTGTCCGGCTCGCGGACCCAGACGGCATCGCAGGCCTCCATCCGCGGGATCAGATTTGGTTTCTTTCGCATCCGCACAGCGTACAGACCGCCTTTCCTTACAGCTTTCGCCTTAGTATAGCAGAGAATCGTCCGTTCGTAAATCCCGGCGGCAGAGATATTCGTCCTCATTCCGCACGATCGTATCCGCCGCAGCGCAGAGCGCCTCTTTCGCCTGATGCGACTGCCGCTTGAGATACGCTTCCAGCCGAAGCGCCGCGGATCGGTCCGCCGCCTGCCACACGCAGGCATAGCCGAGCGGAGGATGTCCTCTTGTATATTTTGCGCCGCCCTTTTCGAGCGAACGGTGCTGCCGCAGCCGCCGCTCGGGATCGGATGTGATGCCCGCGTACAGGCTTCCGCCCTCACAGCGCAGCAGATATACATAGCAGGTCTTTTCTTCCATATCGCTCCCCTGCCTCTGCATTTTTGCCTATCATAGCACAATCCCGCGCCCTCCGTCAATGATCCTGCGGCGCATCGCTTCGCGATCCGATCCGCCCGCAGACGGATGGGCAATGCCCATCCCTGTGATCGTCAAACGAAATTCCTGCGCAGATATTCTGCGGCAGCATACTTGGCTCTCCCTCTGGGAGAGCTGTCAGCAGAGCTGACTGAGAGGGGGCTTGTGCTCCTGCAGCTTGCCCTCTCCGTCCTCGCTTCGCTCGGACACCTCTCCCACAGGGAGAGGCAAGGGAGGACGCGCAGGGCGCGATGCCCTCATCGCGCCGTTAAAAACACAAAGAAGCCGAGAAAACGCAAAAACAAACACCGGGCAGCGTCCTGT
>JAFVWG010000161.1 GCA_017501805.1 Oscillospiraceae bacterium | reverse complement strand
CGGCATCATCACCGACGCCTCCGAGGCGATCACCGGCGCGGAGCTGGAAGCCATTCCCGACGACAAGCTGGCAGAGGCTGTGCAGAAGTACGGCGTGTATGCCCGTGTGCAGCCCGAGCACAAGACCCGCATCGTCACCGCGTGGAAGTCCCTCGGCGCCATCACCGCGATGACGGGCGACGGCGTCAACGACGCGCCCTCCATCAAGTCTGCCGACATTGGCGTCGGTATGGGCATCACCGGCACGGACGTTACCAAGAACGTTGCGGATATGGTCCTGGCGGATGACAACTTCGCCACCATCGTCTCCGCGGTCGGCGAGGGACGCCGCATCTACGACAACATCCGTAAGGCCATCCAGTTCCTGCTGGCCTCCAATATGAGCGAGGTGCTGGGCGTGTTCTCCGCGACCCTGATGGGCTTTGTCCTGCTCAACCCCGTGCATCTTCTGTTCATCAACCTGGTCACCGACTGCTTCCCGGCTCTGGCTCTGGGTATGGAAGCTGCGGAGCCCGACACGATGAGCCGTCCGCCGCGTGACTCCAAGGACGGCGTGTTCGCCGGAGGTCTCTTCGGAGACATCGTTTATCAGGGCATCCTCGTCACCGCGCTGACGGTCCTGTCCTATATCATCGGCTACTCCTTTGAGGTCGGGCATTTTGCAATGCCCGTGGGCGTTTCCGACCACGGTATGACGATGGCCTTCCTGACGATGTCGATGTGCGAGATCTTCCATTCTTTCAATATGCGGTCGCAGCGCAAGTCCGTTTTCAGCCTGAAAACGCACAACAAGATCCTTTGGATCGCGATGATCGGATCGCTGCTTCTGACCACGGCTGTTCTGGAGATCCCGTTCCTTGCAAAGGCCTTTGGCTTTACCCCCATCGGTCTTGTGGAATACAGCGTTGCGATGCTGCTGGCGATCGTCGTCATCCCCGTGGTGGAGATCGTGAAGTTCTTCCAGCGCAAGTTCTCCAAAGCAAAATAAAGCGTGAAAAAGCTCTCCCGCATTCGTGCGGGGGAGCTTTTTGCTTGAGAAAATCACGAACATATATTATGATGAAATCAACACGATTTGGCGTTTGTGTTGTTCAGAAAACCTCCTTTTTGACTTACAATATGCGTGGAAAATCAAAAAGGAGGAAATGATTATGAACACAGACAAGATTCTGGCGGAAGCCATCGCGAAGGACTATGCACCGAAGGACAACTCGAAGATCGTTGCGCTGAAAAAGCTCGACAGCAAGGCGAAGATGCCCGCGACCTGCTTTGCGTACACCTGCGGGATCGTATCGGCCCTGGTGTTCGGCACGGGGATGTGCCTCGCGATGCAGGTCATCGGCGGCGGTGTGTCGTGGATGATCGTGGGCATTCTGATCGGCATCATCGGTATGATCGGCTGCGGCGCCAACTATCCGATCTACAAAAGATTGCTGGAAAAAGGCAAGGCGAAGTACGCCTATGAGATCGTGGAACTTGCGCGACAGATCGCGGATCAGTAAAAAAGCATTGTGCAGGGAGGCGCCTATATGAAGAGATCCGAAAGCAAATACTTCAACACCGCCGTCAAAATGGACCTTGCGCTGATCGACCTGCTGAAAAAGAAGCCTTTCGAATATATCACTGTTCGTGAGATCTGTGAGACGGCGGGGGTGAACCGCTCAACCTTTTATCTGCACTACGAAACGGTCGGGGATCTGCTGCAGGAAACGGCGCGGTATTTGCTCGACGATTTTCTGTCGTACTTTTCGGCGGATACGAAGTCCGTTGCGCTGAATCTGCGGGACTGCGAGCTGAGCGAGCTTGTGTTTATCCGCGAAAAGTATCTGAGCCCGTATCTTACCTACATCAAGGACCACAGAGAAGTGTTCGGCACGGCGCTGCTGCACAACAGGACTTTTGGATTTGAAGATGTATACAAGAGAATGTTTGAGAACATTTTCAGTCCCATACTGGACAGATTCCGCTATCCCGAAGCGTTTGGGAAATATGTGATGATGTATTACCTGAACGGGATCAATGCGATCGTGCTGGAATGGCTGAAAAACGGATGCGAGCTGTCCATCGCGGATGTCTCCGAGATCATTACGGTGTGTATTTATGGAAAAGAAAATGTGCCCGGGCAGGATGCTGACGTCTGCGCACCTCAGCCCGATCTTTAACGCGGCGTTCAGCGCGTATCATATTGCGTTCGGCATCGCAAACCGCTCGTGGTGGCTCTTTACGATCGGCGTTTATTATGTGCTCCTGAGCGCCGTCCGCTTTTTCGTGCTGAGATCCAAAGCGGAGGGACGCTCCATCCTCCGTTTTGCGGGGATCATCCTGATGGTGCTCTCCCTGCCGCTGGTGGGAACGGTGATCCTTTCCTTTGTGAAGGACAGAGGGACGAAGCATCATCTGATCGTTATGCTCGCGATCGCGGTATATGCCTTCACCAAAATCACGGTTGCAAGTATCCGCTGGGCGAAGGCACGCAACAGCGCGGAGGCGAAGCGGATCGCGCTGAGAAATATCTCCTTTGCCAATGCCTTTGTCTCTATATTTGCCCTGCAAAGATCGATGCTTGTGACCTTTGAAGGGATGGCGGAAACGGAGATCCGGACAATGAACGCCGCGACCGGCTCGGCTGTGTGCGTCATTGTGTTTCTGCTCGGATTCCACCTTGTGTATAAGAAAGCCGCTGTTGGGAAAACTGAACAATAGCCGAAAACAGCCCTCTTTTGCCAAGACAAAAGGGGGCTGTTGTATCGATCCTGCCTTTGCGGAAAAAATTCACAAATTCGTTATTGTACGCGGCTGCTTTTCTGCTATAATCGAAGAAAAGGAGTGATTTGCTTGCGCGTGATCGACATTGAGAATATCAATTACAATATGCGGAGGGAGACGCAGTTCGTGCTGCGCTGCGAAGAGGTCTTCCACGACAAGATCTCCGTCGCGGCGGCGACGATCCTCGCGGGGAAAGAGACGCGCCCCTTTGTGGCGCTGACCGGGCCGTCCGGCTCCGGCAAGACTACAACCGCGATGCGGCTCAAGGCGTATCTTGACAATCTCGGTGCGCCCTCCATCCTCGTTGGTATGGACAATTTCTTTCTGGATGTGGAGAAGCGCCCGAAGGAGGCGCAGGAGGACTGGGAAAGCCCGCTCTGCGTCGATGTGGAACGGATGGCGGAGTGCCTGACGGGACTGTCCGAAGGGCGCGAGGTCGATATGCCGTGGTATGATTTCAAGAACGGAAGGACCGGCGGTACGAACAAGGTCCGGGGTGATCGCGACGCGGTGATCATTGCCGAGGGCATCCATATGCTCAATCCGCTGCTGCTGGGTCCTCTGCAGGAGAGAACCATCGGCGTCTATGTGGCGCCGAGGACGCGCATCATCACCGCCGATGACCGCATCGTCAAGCCCGAGCAGGTGCGCGTGGCGCGGCGGCTCATCCGTGACCTGAACACGCGCGGGTACTCCCTGCGCGACACCGTGAAGCGGGCGCAGAGCGTCAACCGCGGCGAGGTGCAGTATATCGCGCCCTACAAGGAAAATGCCGAGATCCACATCGACACCTTCCACGACTACGAGCTCTGCATCCTTGCGAAGTATCTGCAGGAGACCCCGCAGTTCGCGAAGGAGCTGACGCAGGAATTTATGGAAGAGCACGACCTGTCCGTGCTGTACGATGTGGTGCGGACGATCGCGCCGCTGCAGACGCGCTACGTTCCGAAGGACTCGCTCGTGCGCGAATTCGTCGGCGGAAGCATCTTCCAATACTGAGATACAAAAAAGCAGACCGTACGGTCTGCTTTTTCTTTTATAAATCTACGCTGCGGGAGTCGAAGGTATCCGGCGGGAGCAGACAGCTGAACTCCACAAGCGCGGGGTCGTAGCGATCTGCAAGCTCCGTGACGGGCGTGTGAACGGACGGAGTCTCCGACAGGGTGAGGCTGATCGTCATCGTGACCTCGGCGCCGCCGCGGTTCATGATCAGAACGCTTCCGCCGTGCCGGCGGGCAACGGATTTTACGAGCGCCAGACCCAGTCCCAGTCCGCGGCGGGCGTCCGTTTCGCCGCCGTCGTGCCGGTACTGCGTGAAGGCGTCCGCGAGAACCTCCGCCGGGATGCCGTCGCCGTGATCGCTGACGCGGATCAGGAGCTTTTTGTCCTGCCGTGTGACGGTCAGGAAGACCGTTCTGTCTTCACCGCAGTATTTCGCGGCGTTGGAGAGAAGACTGAGCACCGCCTTGGTGAGCGCGTCGGCATCCACACAGGCGTGGATGCTGCCCTGCGGGAGCGAGACCTCGAGACGAACCTTTGCATCGAGCAGGATGTCCGCCGCCTTGTCCGCAAGCTCACGCAGGAGCCTGAGCACATCCGTCTGCCGACGGACGCCGCACTCCGCTTCTTTTTCCATTCGGGAATACTGTTCGAGGGAGCCGACGGTGCGGAGCAGACGGTAGCAGTCACGCGAAAGCTGTGCCGCAGAGGTCTGCATCGACTCATCCTCCAGCTCTTCGATCCGCGGGAAGAGTTCCGAGCCTGCCGCGACGGCGGAGGAGACGATCGGCTTTAGTCCGCGCGAGAGCGCACGAAGCGCGCCGACGTCATCGGATCCGTCTTTTTCAAAAAAGAGGAGCATACCGCCCTCAAAGGGCTGCAGGACGGCATCCCAGGTCTCGTCCGCCAGGGTGACGGGGAAACGGCAGGGGGCGCCGCAGTCCTCCGGCAATTCCGGGAAAAAGCCGCCTTTCTCCACGCCGAGCCGTTCCGCTGCGGCGCTGCGCCAGGCAACACGCCGATCTTCCAGCCAGACGGCGGGCTGAGAAAGCGCGTTCAACAGGGGGAGAAACTGACGAAAGCTCTCTGTCACAATGCTCAACCTCCGGTATCGTTTCCTTTGTACGGGAACAAGGCTAGTGTGTCCCGCGCAGGATCATCCATAAGCGGGAAAATGTTCCTTCCGCAAAAAAATACAATTTTCGACATAATCAGTATAACCATAGCGATTCAAAAATGCAAGTTGCCCGAAAGAGAAGAATGTGCTATGATAAAAAAGACCGAATTTTTGAAAAAACGGCAGTTTTTACCGAAGGAGATATCAGCTATGTCCGAACGCGTCACCGAGGCGACCTTGCAGGAATTCGAGGCGTTTATCCAGCAGCATCCCAAGGGGAATTTTGCCCAGAGCTGTCTTTGGGGAAAACAGAAACCGATGTGGAAGTGGGAGGCTGTGATCTCACGGAATGCGGAAGGCGAGATCCGCGGCGCGATGAGTGTGCTGATCCGCACGATGCCCGTGACGCACAGACCGATGGTCTACGGCTGCCGCGCGCCCGTCTGCGATCTTGACGATCCCGAGACGCTTCGTGACCTGCTTGACGGCGTGAAGCAAATCGCGGAGGAGGAAAAAGCCTACGTCATCAAGATCGATCCCGATGTACCTTCTTCCGACGAGCGCTTCGCGGGCTATCTGCGCGAGTACGGCTTCCGCTCCAAGGAGGGCGGCAAGAACTTTGAGGCGATCCAGCCGCGCTACGTCTTCCGCCTGAATGTGGAAGGAAAAACCGAGGAGGAGCTGCTTGCCGCGTTCACGCAGAAGACGCGCTACAACCTGCGCGTTGCCGAGAAAAAGGGCGTGGAAGTGAAGATCTGCGGCGAGGAGATGGTTCCCGCCTTTGCCGACCTGATGCTGACGACCGGCGTGCGCGACGGGTTTGTGACCCGCAAGCCCGAGTATTTCACCGCGATGCTGCGGAATCTCGGCGAGCACGCGCGGCTGTATATGGCGTTTTACGAGGGCACGCCCATTGCGGGCACGCTTGCCATCCACTACGGCGACAAGGTCTGGTACCTCTACGGAGCGAGCTCCAACGCGCACCGAAACCTGATGCCGAACTATCTGCTGCAGTGGAGAATGATCCAATGGGCGCTGGAGGAAAAGTGCCGCGTGTACGACTTCCGCGGTGTATCCGGCGATGTGAGCGAGGACAATCCGCTCTACGGACTGTATAAATTCAAAAAGGGCTTCGGCGGAGACTTCACCGAGTTCGTCGGTGAAATGGACTATGTGCTCTCGCCCTTTGCCTATACACTTACGGAAAAGGGGACGGCGCTGTTCAAGGAACTGCGGAAGACCGTCTACCTCATCAAAAACCGCGGGAAGAAATAAAGAGGTGTGCGTATGCGGAGGTATATCGTTGACACCGCAGCCGTGGCGCGGAATCTCATTCTGATCCGCGAAAGGGCAGACGGCGCTCCGGTGTGGGCTGTGGTAAAGGGAAACGGCTACGGACTCGGCGTGAAGACTATGGCCGCGCTCTGCCGCAAGGGCGGGATCGACCGCTTTGCCGTGACCGAGGTCTGCGAGGCGGAGGCGCTGCGCGAGGACGGAGATCCGAATGAGCAGATCCTGATGCTTCGCCCGACGGACGAGCCTGCGGAGCTGCGGCGTCTGCTGGAGCTGGATGTGATCCTCACGGTGGCTTCCCAGCAGAACGCGCTGACGCTTTCAAGCGCCGCGCAGGAAATGCAGATCCGTGCAAAGGCGCATCTGAAGCTCGACACCGGTATGGGACGCTACGGCTTCCTGCCGGAGGAACAGGAAAAGCTCCTTGCCTGCTATGCGGGCTCGGAGATGATCGACTATCTTGGCATCTACACCCACCTGCATTCGGCGTTCTGCGACAAAAAGAGCGCACAGCGGCAGGCGGAGCTGCTGCGGAAGACGGCACAGGCCGTCTCGGATGCGGGCTTCCGTCCCGGAGAGGTGCACTGCGCCAATTCTTCGGCGCTGTTCCGTATGCCGGAGCTGCGGATGAACGGCGTGCGCGTGGGCAGCGCGATTTTGGGAAGACTTGCGTTTTCCGCGGGACTGAAGAAGGTCGGCTTCTGCGAGACCTCGGTCGAGTCGGTCCGCTGGATCCCGAAGGGGCACACCTGCGGCTACGGAGCGGGCTGGAAGGCGAAAAAGCAGACGCAGATCGCGGTGCTGCCGCTTGGGTGGTATCACGGCTTTACGACAAGCCACGGCGAGGATCTATTCCGCCGCCGTGACAGCCTGCGGAAGATGCTTTCCGGGCTGCGGCAGTTCATTCTGCCGCCGAAGATCACCGTGACGGTGGACGGAAAAAAATGCCGCGTGCTGGGTCACGTGGGAATGCTCCACACCGTTGTGGACGTTACGGGGAAGAATATCACCGAAAAGAGCATCGCCGTTGCGGAAGTCAATCCGCTGCAGCTGCGCGGAACGGAGATCGTTTTGGCATAATACGGCTTGACGGATATGGAAAAAATACTATAATAGTGACAGAATTATGTGGAAAGAGGGAAGCACATTGAAAAATACCGAAAAAACAATGGATAAGATCGTAGCACTCTGCAAGGGCAGAGGCTTCATTTTCGCGGGTTCCGAGATCTACGGCGGTCTCGCCAACACCTGGGACTACGGTCCTCTGGGCGCGGAGCTCAAGAACAACGTCAAAAAGGCGTGGTGGAAGAAGTTCGTGCAGGAGAATCCCTACAACGTGGGTCTGGACGCCGCCATCCTGATGAACCCGCAGACCTGGGTCGCTTCCGGCCATCTGGCAGGCTTCTCCGATCCGCTGATGGACTGCCGCGAATGCCACGAGCGCTTCCGTGCGGACAAGCTGATCGAGGATT
>JAFVWG010000160.1 GCA_017501805.1 Oscillospiraceae bacterium | reverse complement strand
GATTTTTCCGTGCTCGTCTGCGGCACGACGGGAAACGAGCTGCCGATGCTTACGATCCTGCGCGCGCTGTACCGCATTCTGGAGAGCCGCTACGGCGATCAGCTCGGCGACCGTGTGTTCGCCTTCGCGCCCGAAGAGCAGAATGCTCTGAGAAAGCTTGCGCAGTCCGAGCAGTTTCACCTTTTGGGGCATCCGTCCGATCCCGCTGGTGTGCGCAGCGCGCTCAGCCCCGCAGGTCTTACCTTGATGGCGGCAGCGGGGATGAATGCCGAACTGCTCTTCGGCGGTGCGGCGGACTGCCTGCAGTTCTGCGATGCGCGAAATCTGGACAATCCCGCCTGGCTCTGCGCCGCGGCGGCGATGGCGCTCACGGAAAAGGGCGTCCGGGATCAGTTCCTGTGCGTCCCCTCCCCCGCTTCGGCGGAGCTGGGAGCCTGGTGGGCGCGGACTGCCACCTGCTGGAGTCGGGACGGCAAGGGACTGCGCACCGCAAGCCTGCGGCTCCCCGCAGATCTCGCCGCCGTCGGCGATCTGCTGCTCGACAGCGCGGACGCGCACTACGCCACGATATTGCGTCTGCCGCCGGAACGCCGCAGGGCAAGTGTGGAAGCAATGTGGAAAAACGAGGACGGACTCAAGGATCTGACCGGGACGGACTTCGGCACGCTGGGCGACGGGATGCTCGACGCGGTGCAGGACGCGCTGACGGAAAACGACGTTCCCTTTGTGACGGTCGAATGTCTTGAGCCGATGACGGACGACAAGATCGGAGAGCTGCTGTACTTTGCGGAATTTACCTCCGCGCTGACCGCGCAGTCGCTTGGGCTTTCGCCCATTCTGCACCCGGAGGGGTGGCGCCTGCTGGAAAAACCATTTGGCGGTTGAAATCTTTTCCAAAAGCTGATAAGATAGAAGCGGAAGACAGCACTTTGCTAAGGAGGAAATTCTTATGGTGAAAGTTATTATGGGCCTGAAAGGCTCCGGTAAGACCAAGCAGCTGATCCAGAGCATCAACGAGGCCGTCGTGTCCGACAGCGGCAGCGTTGTCTGCATCGAAAAGGGCAGCGCCCTGCGCTACGACGTCAGCTATCGCTGCCGCCTGATCGACGCGGGCGAGTATCAGCTTTACGGATATACGTTCCTGAAGGGCTTTATCTGCGGACTGCACGCCGGCAACTTCGACATCACGAAGATCTTTATTGACAGCTTCTACAAGATCATTGCCGAGCCGTCCGATGAGAAGACTGCGGAGTTCCTTGCCTGGTGCGACGAATTCGGCAAGCAGAACAATATGGAATTCGTCATCTCCATCTCGCAGGATCCGGCGACCGCCCCCGAGGGCATCAAGAAATATCTCTGAGAACGACGATCCGGCGGCGCGTGCAAAGCACGCGCCGCTGTTGCTTTTCTCGCGGCTGTTTGCTATACTTCGGAAGTAGAGAGAAAGGAAGGTGCATCGGATGGTATACCTCGGACTGATGGCGACGGGACTCATTCTGCTCGTCTGGTACTATATCGTCCTGGGACAGGCGGAGCGACCCAAAGCGGGAACGCTGGAATGGATCGATCGCTACGAGCGTCCCTGCTTTACGCTCGATTCCTGCGGAAAAGAGCTTTGCTGCAAAGACGCCCTGTGGGCGTGGGGGCTTGCCTTCCTTTCCGTCGTGGTCTCGCTTCTGCTGAGCGCCGGGTCGGCGTACGACGGCTCTCTCGGCCTGCTGCTGCGCTTCAAGTGCGGCGGACCGATGCTGTATCTCAGCGCAGAGATGCTCTGCGCCGCGATCGCCGCAGCCGCGGCGTATCTGCTCGGCAAGGCGCTGACCGGGAGTGTGTTTGCGGCGCTTGCGGGCGCGGTGCTGTTTGCCGTGCGGCCGACGGATGCGCTGTTCTCCTGCCTGCTGCTGTGCGGACTTCTGTGCCTGTGGCTCTGGGCGGGATATCCCCGCCGCGGCTTTGCGAATTGGGCGCTGCTGCTTGCGGGCGCGCTGCTTTCCGGCGCTGCCGCGTTCTCCTTCTATCTCTGCGCCGTGACGCTCGCTTTTCTGATCACGCTTGCGGTCGTGCTGTGCTATCGCGTCCGAAACGAAGTGTTCGGCGGATGGTACGCGCTGCTGCTGTTCGCGGCGGCATGTGTGCTTGCAGCTGTGGGCTTCCTTGCGGGAGCGGCTCTGCACGGAAAGGTCTCCCCCTTCTCCGCAAAGTTCCTTCCCGGCGTGGGAGCGGCGCTGATCGCAAGATGGAAGCTCCTGTACGCTGCGCTTTGCACCGCAGAGATCGGTGCGCGGCTGCCTGCCGTACTGCTGCTGAGTGGGCTTGTCCCCCTCGTCACGCTTTTCCGCAGCCGCCGAACGGGCGATGCGCTGTTTCTGCTCCTGTGGGCGCTGCCGATCGCGCTGCAGTACGCCCTGATCCCGAACGTATTCCCGTCCGCGTCCGCCGCGCTCGTCTGCGCGTATCTCACAGGAAGACTGCTCGAACGCGGACATCCCGCCGCCGCCCGTCTGGGCGCGATCGGAGCGATCGCCGTTGTGGCGCTGCAAGGTATTTTATGGGAAGTTTTTTCCCCGGCATTTTATTTCTGACTGGAGGATCATGACAATGAAAATCGCAATTGCCTGCGATCACGGCGCGTACGCGCTCAAGGAGATCGCAAAAAAACACCTTTCCGAACAGGGCTACGAGGTCAGAGACTTCGGCACGGACAGCCTTGACAGCTGCGACTACCCGGATTTTGCCGGTCCCGCCGCGCTCGCGGTCGCTTCCGGCGAATGTGACAAGGGCATCGTGCTCTGCACGACCGGTATCGGCGTGAGCATCACCGCCAACAAGGTGCGCGGCATCCGCTGCGCTCTGCTGCACGATCTGCTCTCCGCGAAGATGACCCGTCAGCACAACGACACCAATATGATGGCCATCGGTGCGGCGATCACCGGCGAGAAGCTCGCGCTGGAGATCATGGACACCTGGCTGACCACGGAATTCGAGGGCGGCAGACATCAGCGCCGCGTCGAGAAGATCATGAGCTACGAAGCCTGATCCAAAACAGAAGCATAAAGCGGCACGGGCGCACTGCCGAAGCAGTGCGCCCGTGTTTTCGTGTGTAATCAGCAGCCGCAGCCGCAGTCGTTCTGACCGCAGCTCGAGCCGTTGCCGCCCCAGATCACAAGGACGATGATCAGAACAATGATCCACCACCAGCTGTTGCCGAATGCGCAGATACCGGAAGAGTTGCAAGACATAATCGATTACCTCCATAATTTGATTTCACAGCGTTTCCGCCGGTCATTCCATCTTATGCCGACTGCCGAAAAGCGTTCCGACCGGCGGATGACTTTTTTGAAAGGGGGATTTTTCCAATCCCCGGAAGAACTTTTTTCCGAGAAATGAAATAATAGTGGAAAAATTTCGGAGAATGTGTTATAGTGGTATTTGGTGGAGATTTGGACTTCAGAAAGCTCCGCTCGCCGGAACTATGTGAATGATGCGTCCCCGGACGCCGCAGGATTTTGAACGTTACTCCTCTGCGGCGGTCTGCCGCGGAGGAGAATCTGCAAAGAAATGAAGGGCAAAGGACCCGATTTGGGAGGAAAAACCATGAATAGGACCGTGAGAATCACAGAGACCGTGCTGCGCGACGCGAACCAGTCGCTGATGGCAACGCGTCTTCCCTACGGTGATTACGAAGACATCCTGTCCACGATGGACAAGGCCGGATATTACTCGGTGGAGTGCTGGGGCGGCGCGACGTTCGACTCCTGCCTGCGCTACCTGAACGAGGATCCGTGGGAGCGTCTGCGCAACATCCGCAAGCATATGCCCAACACCAAGCTCCAGATGCTGCTGCGCGGACAGAACCTGCTCGGCTACAAGCACTATCATGACGACGTTGTGGAAAAGTTCGTTGAGCTGTCCATCAAGAACGGCATCGACGTCATCCGCATCTTCGACGCGCTCAATGACCTGCGCAACCTCGGCACGGCGCTGGACGCAACGCTGAAATACGCAACGAAAAACACCGTCGCCTCCGGCTGCATCTCCTACACGCAGAGCCCGGTGCACACGGTGGAAAAATACATTGAGATCTGCCGTGAGCTGCAGAAAATGGGCTTCCAGACGATCTGCCTGAAGGATATGGCAGGCACGATGAGCCCCTTCGAGGCCGAAGGGCTCATCAAGGGCATCAAGGACGCGCTGGGCGATATGCCCATCGTCCTGCACACCCACTGCACCACCGGTATGGCGTATATGACGCTGACCAAGGCGATCGAGTCCGGCGTGGACGTGATCGACTGCGCGACCTCCTGCTTCTCGAACGGCACCTCGCAGCCCGCGACGGAGACGATGTTCTACGCGCTGCAGCAGTACGGCATCGACAGCGGTCTGGACGAGAAGGCGATCAACGCCGTCAACGACTACTTCAAGCCCATCAAGCAGGCGTACATCGACAACGGTACGCTCAATCCCAAGAGCATGGCGACCGACGCGCAGGCTCTGGTCTACAAGGTCCCCGGCGGTATGCTCTCGAATATGATCGCGAACCTCACCGATATGCACGCGATGGACAAGTTCGAAGAAGCGCTTGCGGAGATCCCCAACGTCCGCAAGGACCTCGGCTATCCCCCGCTGGTCACCCCGCTGAGCCAGATGGTCGGCAACCAGGCGGTCACGAACGTGCTCCTCGGCGAGCGCTACAAGCAGATCTCCAAGGAAGTGCAGAACTACATCAAGGGTGAATACGGCATCGCCCCCGGTCCGATCGACGAAGAACTGACCAAGAAGGTGCTCGGCGACAGCGAGCCCGTTGACTGCCGTGTTGAGGACGCGAAGCGCACCGGCGAAGAATTCAAGGCCGCGAAGGAAGCACTCGGCGATCTCGCCCGCTCGGAAGAGGATCTGATGAGCTACATCTGCTTCCCGCCGCAGGCGGAGGCGTTCCTCAAGAAGCGCAAGGAAAAAGAGGAAAACGTCTGCACCTACACCATCCGCCAGCTGTAAGAGGGAGGAAAGAATATGGAACCCGTAAGACTTTCTTTCGCCGAAGCCGGAGTTGTTGCTCTGACGGGCTACGCAGTGGTCTTTTTCGGACTGATCCTGCTGATGATCGTCATCACGCTCCTCGGCAAGGTCATGGTCGCCTCCGCGAAAAAGGCGGCGCCCGCTCCCGCAGCGCCTGCCGCACCCGCGGAAGAGCCGAAGGCTGTCGGCTCCTGCGGACAGGTGGCCTGCTTCAGCGTGCCCGACCGTGAGGCCGCTATGGTCATGGCGATCGCCGCGGACAAGATCGGCAAGCCGCTCAATGAACTGCGCTTTATTTCCATCAAGGAGGTCACCAAACCGTGAAATACGAAATTACGCTCAACGGAAAAGTTTACGAAGTTGAAGTAGAGCAGGGCAAAGCGATCCTGCAGAAGGAATACGAAGTCTGCGCTCCCGCTGCCGCCCCCGCCGCTGCCGCTCCGGCTCCCGCTCCGGCTCCCGCTCCCGCTGCCGCGGTGAACGTTGCCGCCGGCGAGCAGGTCTGCGCGCCGATGCCCGGCAACATTCTGAAGGTCGCCTGCACGCAGGGCGCGTCGGTCAAGGCCGGCGATCTGCTCGTTGTGCTCGAAGCGATGAAGATGGAAAACGAGATCCTCGCCCCGCGCGACGGCGTTGTTGCGCAGGTCGTCGTGAGTGCAGGCAGCACGGTCGACACCGGCTCGCCGCTCGTTGTTCTTTCGTAAGGAGGGCCAGCCATGAATATCGGCATGACCCTCTTGAGGCTCGCGCAGGAATCCGGCTTCTCCGCGTTTTTCGTCGGAGACGGCTGGAAGTCGCTCGTGATGGTCGCGGTCGCCTGCGTGCTGCTGTATCTGGGTATCGTCAAGAAATTTGAGCCGCTGCTGCTCGTCGGCATCGCCTTCGGCTGCCTGCTCACGAACCTGCCCGGCGCAAACCTGTATCACGCGGAAATGTGGGACGCCTACATTGCCGGAACTCCCTTTGTGACTGCCGGAGGCGAGGTGATCGAGCATCTGAGCTTTACGGACATCATCCACCACGGCGGTTTGCTCGACATCTTCTACATCGGCGTCAAGGGCGGCATTTATCCCTCGATCATCTTTATGGGCGTCGGCGCGATGACGGACTTCGGTCCGCTGATCTCCAACCCCAAGAGCCTGCTGCTCGGCGCTGCGGCACAGCTCGGTGTGTTCGTTGCCTTCTTCGGCGCGATCGCCCTCGGCTTCACCGGTCCCGAAGCTGCCTCCATCGGCATCATCGGCGGCGCGGACGGCCCCACCGCCATTTTCCTGGCCACCAAGCTCGCTCCGCACCTGCTGGGTGCGATCGCGATCGCCGCGTACTCCTATATGGCGCTGATCCCGCTGATCCAGCCGCCTCTGATGCGTCTTCTGACCACCAAAAAGGAGCGCGAGGTCAAGATGGTGCAGACCCGCGAGGTCACGAAGACCGAGAAGATCATTTTCCCGATCCTCGTTGCCGCGTTCGTGATCCTGCTGCTGCCCTCCACCGCTCCGCTGATCGGCTGCCTGATGCTGGGCAACCTCTTCCGCGAGTGCGGCGTCACCGAGCGGCTGAGCGACACCGTGCAGAACGCCCTGATGAACATTGTTACGATCCTGCTTGCTACCTCCGTCGGTGCGACGACCATCGGCGCGCGCTTCCTGACGCTGGAAACGATCAAGATCGTTGTGCTCGGTCTCGTGGCGTTCGCCATCTCCACCGTCGGCGGTCTGCTGTTCGGCAAGCTGATGTACAAGCTCTCCGGCGGCAAGATCAATCCGCTGATCGGCTCCGCCGGCGTCAGCGCCGTCCCGATGGCGGCGCGCGTCAGCCAGGTCGAAGGACAGAAGGCGAATCCTTCCAACTTCCTCCTGATGCACGCCATGGGTCCCAACGTTGCGGGCGTTATCGGCTCCGCCATCGCCGCAGGCTTCCTGCTGAGCGTGTTCGGCTGAACGAAAATTCCATAAAGAACAGGAGCGGGCGCAGCTGCGCCCGCTCTTTTTGCGCATTGCACAAAAGCGGCAGACGGATGGGGAAGTCCCATCCCTACGGCGGAAGTCGGGATACCTGCGCGTAGGGCGCGATGCCCACATCGCGCCGCGAAGATGGCAGCAGGTGACTGTTTGACTGCTGTGCGGTTTGGTGTGGATCGCATCAGCGGCGCTTGGGAAACGGTCTCTTTTCTGAAATGATGAAAGGCCTTTCAAGACCCATTTTCTTTTGACAGCGCCAAAAGAAAACGGTTCTTGTACTCCAAAAGAAAAGGCGCTTTGGAGGATCGCTGAGGGTGCGGAGAAAGCCTTACGGCGCGCAAAGATCGAATCAACTGTGCGTTATGCTTCGCTGCCGCTTCTGCCGACCTTGCGGAAGTGCGTGCGGTTTTCCAACGGCGCCTTTGGTTCTTTCAATCTTCGGCTGCGGCAGGCGGCTGTTTGGCTGCTGTGCAGTTTGGTGTGGTTTGCATCAGCGGCAGCGGCGCGTGGGGCTGAGTCAATGCAAATC
>JAFVWG010000159.1 GCA_017501805.1 Oscillospiraceae bacterium | reverse complement strand
TCCAGCACGCTCCGTACCTGAACTCCTTCAACGAATCGAACGGCACGCACCTCGTCTCTGCCGCGCTGATCCACTATGAGCCGTTCGGCCTGTACGGCAACGGCGTCACCTCCGTGAGCGAAGTTCCCGCCGGTGCGACCATCATCATCCCCGCCGATGACAGCAACGAGACCCGCGCCCTGCTCCTGCTGGCGCAGGAAGGCCTCATCACGCTTCCCGAGGATGCAAGCGCCGCGAAGGGCGTCACCACGCTGGACATCGTCGATAACGGCGGCTACAATGTCACGCCCGTTCAGGCAGACACCGTTCCCGCTCAGCTGAAGAACAGCGACGCCGGCACGCTCGCCGTCATCAACGGCAACTACGCTCTCGCCGCCGGTCTGAAGGTCGCGGATGCCCTGGCTGTCGAAGACGCCACCGGCGACGCCGCCCAGACCTACGCAAACCTGATCGCCGTCCGCGAAGGCAACGAGACCTCCGAGAAAATCCAGGTCCTCGTCGAAGCCCTCAAGACCGAAGCGGTCAAGACCTTCATCGCAGAGACCTACAACGGCGCTGTTGTCGCCATCTTCTGATTTTTCCCATATCAAACGCCCGTCGGGATCACCCGACGGGCGTTTTTGCTGCGCTTGAGACATATCGATCGCAAAATGGCAGCAATCGCCAATCGTCGCAGTCGTTTTTTCCGCATAACTTTCCGCAAAGCACAAACAATATCTCTGCAATCAAAAGGAGGTATTCGCATGAAACGCATCCCCGCTCTCGTCCTCGCGTTCGCGATGACGGCCGCCCTTGTTTTCAGCGCCGTCGGCGTCGACGCGGTCTCCGAATATGAATACTGCTTCGGAGAGGACGACTTTCTGACCGCCGGCGCACTGCCGGACGGGATCTATCTGACCGCCGTGCCGACCGCATCCTTCGGCAGCGTCACGCTGGGAAACCGTGTTCTCCGCGCAGGAGACGTGGTCCCTTCCTCTCAGCTTTCCGCGCTGCGCCTGATCCCTGTCTCCGGGGCAACGGGTGACTCGGCACTTGTCTATTCGCCCATCGTGGGCGGACG
The DNA here is from genome assembly GCA_017501805.1 of Oscillospiraceae bacterium. Taxonomy (GTDB): domain Bacteria; phylum Bacillota; class Clostridia; order Oscillospirales; family Oscillospiraceae; genus RGIG3566. Next base: position 985 of record JAFVWG010000159.1, on the reverse strand, counting down.
CCTCGGCGCCGTGCAGAGCGTGTCTCTGCGCCTGTTCCCCAAAAAGAACGAGCCGCCCGAGGCGAAGGAAGGGACCCTCGAAACCTACAAAAATGTCGCACGCACCGGCCGCCTTGCGGCGGAGGACCCGGACGGCGGCGCCCTGCGCTTTGAACTGACACAGCCGCCGAAGCAGGGCAGCTGTGAGCTTCGGGAGGACGGCTCCTTCGTCTACACGCCCGAAAAGAACAAGGTCGGCAGGGACCGCTTCGGCTTTGTCGCCATCGACGAGGCGGGCGACCGCTCTGCCGAGGCTGTCGTGGAGATCCGCATCCTGCGTCCGTCCGACCAGACGACCTATGCCGATCTCACAGGCGACCCGAATCAGTTTGAGGCAATGTGGCTGCGCGAAGCGGGACTGTTCTCCGGCGAAACGGTCGCGGGCAATCTCTGCTTCGGTCCGGAAAAGGACGTCACGCGCGGCGAATTTCTCGCGATGACGATGCGGCTTGTCGGCGCGAAAGCTTCCTCGAAGCCGCTTGCCACAGGCTTCATTGACGAAAGTGATACGCCCGCGTGGATGCAGCCTTATATCGCCACCGCCCTGCAGCGCGGTATGATCAGCGGCGTCGCGTCGGACGGCGGTATGGTCTTCCGTCCGGATGCCGCGGTCACAAAGGCGGAGGCGGCAGTCTTCCTGCAGAACGCGCTTCGGCTTCCCTCGGATGCCGAGGCAGGCGCGTTCGATATGAAGACCGCACCCGTCTGGGCGCAGAGCTCTCTGCATGCTCTGGCCTGCGCCGGGATCGAGCTGGAACCCGCAAACGGCTCGGACGCGATCTCCCGCCGTGACGCGGCGAAGCTGCTTCGCAAGGTCGCGGAGGTGCTGGAAAGCAGCGCCTCCCTCAAGCTCCCCTCTTGAGAAAAAAACACGCTCCGATCGGATGATCGGAGCCATGGATTGCAGAAAAGGATCTGCTGTGTTCCCACCTCATCAGTCACCTTC
>JAFVWG010000158.1 GCA_017501805.1 Oscillospiraceae bacterium | reverse complement strand
GGTCGGGGGCTTTATATGCTCCGGCGACGCCTCCGCCGTCCGCGCGCAAAAAGTCTCCTTTCGCGGCAGAACGAAGGCAAAACATTACATTCTTGCAATTGTTATGCCCGGATGCTATAGTAGAAAAGAGGTATTGTGATCATATCGCAGATGAGATTTGCAGAACAAAAGGGGGGACGACCTCGATGAAGCGAGGCCTGTCCGTTTTTCTGGCGCTGATTGTGCTTCTGTCCGCGCTGCCCTTTGCGGCATCGGCGGCGAAGCTGATTGGCGACGGTAATGAGGACTACATTGTAAACGCGAAAGATGTGACGATCCTGCGCCGTTGCCTCGCAGGCGGCTACGGCGTGACGGTCGATGAGCGCGTGAGCGATACGAACGGTGACGGAGAGATCAACGCGAAGGATGTGACAGCCCTGCGCCGCTATCTTGCAGGAGGCTTCGGCACAGAGCTCGGAACGACCGCCGACGCCCGGCAGCTTTACTACACCGGCGCCGTGACGGGCGGACAGCTCTACGCGGATCTTGACGAGCCGCGCTTCGGTGATGTCGTCTGCGGATACGGTCTGACCGTTCTGGTGGACGGGGCGGAAGATGCGGACAGCGCCGCGCTGCTTAAAGAAAAGATCGTCTCCGGCAACACGGAGAAGATCATACCCAAAGGCTCTTACACAAAGGTCACGAGCGACCCCGACACGATGCACATTACGGTCAGCACGGTCAAGACGCTGCCCGCGAGTTACAAAGAGATCACGCTCAACCTCAGGCAGGACAGCAAATACCGCCTGCTCGGCCGCGCCGAGCAGCTCAGCGACGGCGTGCGCTGCGACTGGTCCGCCGACGGCGTGGAGTTCACCGCGGACTGCGGCGGTCTGATCCGTCTGACTGCTTCCGTGAATCACGAATACTGGCGCAACCACCTGCGTTTCCGTGTGATCGTGGACGGCGTCCTCTCCGACCCCATCCAGTTTGAAGAAACCAACGGCGAGGCGCGTACGCTTACGGCATCCCTGCTGGTCCAGCCCGGCAAGCATACCGTGCGGATCATCAAGGACACGAGCGGCGACTATGCCGACGACAGATTGATCTCCGTGACCTTCAGCGGAAAGGCGGACACGGTCGCTCCGACGCAGCCGCGCCCGAAGCTGCTGGAGGTCATCGGCGCTTCGACCGCGACGGGAGCGGGCATCCTGCCGACCCCGGATGACGGCGAGTCCGTCGGTACGAACAACACCGCCACCATCGCACAGACCTTCGGATACCTCGTCGCGGAAGAACTGAATATGGATATCACGACGGTCGTGAAAGGCTCGCTCGGCATTGTAGCGCGCGCGGGTAGTCCGGTCAAGTATAACCTGCCGGAGCTGTATGAATGCAAGAACCGTTACCGCGACGACTACAGCATCAAGAAGGGCGAAAAGACCGGAGAGCCGGAGCGTTACGGCTTTGAGAGAAAGGCCGACATGATCATCCTCATGATCAACGAAAACGACAAGACGATCTCCTCTGAGGAATGGACGCCCGCGACGAAGGCGTTTATCAATCGTCTGCGCGAGATCAACGGCGAAGACTGCACGATCCTCTTCCTCTACTATTCGGGAAGCGCGCACAAGGCCGACATCGCTCAGGTCCTGAAG
>JAFVWG010000157.1 GCA_017501805.1 Oscillospiraceae bacterium | reverse complement strand
CTATGCCCAGGCCGGTGCGCCGACGATGTGGACGAAACGGCACTGTCCTATGCGGAGATCAAGGCGCTTGCCACCGGCAACCCCCACATCATTGAAAAGAGCAATCTTGAAATGGAGGTCGGTAAGCTCAACCTGCTCAAAAGCAGTCATATGAGCCAGCAATACGACCTGGAGGACAGACTGCTGAAGCACTACCCTCGGTCGATCCAGCAGCACAAAGAGCGCATCGCCGGTTATGAAGCGGATATAGCACGGCTCTCTGCCAACACGCCGGAGGACAAAGAGGTTTTCCCACCGATGACGGTGCTGGGTACGACCTACACAGAGAAAGCCGACGCCGGCAAAGCCATTATCGGCGCGTGTCATCAGATACAGGATAAGAACGCTATGCCGATTGGCTCCTATCGTGGCTTCGATATGGAGCTTTCTTTTTCACCCTTTACCGGTGTGTATCAGCTGACGATGAAAGGTACACTGTCCCACAGCGTTACCCTGGGCAGCGATATTCACGGCAACATCACCCGCATAGACAATCTGCTCTCCGGTCTTTCCGATAGCAGTGAGAATGTGAAGCAGAAGCTGGCGGAGGAACAGCGACAGATGGAAATGGCAAAAGCGGAGCTGGGCAAACCCTTCCCGCAGGAGGAAGAACTGGCGGCGAAGAACAAGCGGCTTGCCGAACTCAATGCGCTGCTCAATCTCGATCAGAAAGACAGCGTGATTTTGGACGGCGACGACGAGCCGGAACAGGACACGGCAGCGCCGTCGCGCAGACGGTCAACCCCCGATATGGAACGATGAAAGAAGGAGTGTGAACACAGATGGGATACCAGGAAAGTTTAATCCATATCAAACCGCAGCGAATGTTCAAAACGATGATAGAGGCATACGCCCAGGCGGAGAAAAGCGGCTATTACAACTGTGCCAATGTGGAGCCGCTTTCTGTTATCACCCTCAAGCAGCAGATGTTCGGTTATCCCCCTGGGACAAAGCTGTTGTGGGTATGCGGCGACCGCAGCTTCCATTCGGAAGGCGGCGTGTTCGGTCATCGGATCTGCGGCAATCCGTTCAAGCCGTATTCTATGACCTTTATCCCTGCGGAAAATCTGTTCTCGCCGGAGGACGAAAAACTGAAAGGCATCGACTTCGATGCCAATGTCCCCAGCGAAAATGCCTATGTAAAGCGTCATTCGGCAACGAATTACGCCTACCTTATGCAGAAGCGCGACGCGCAAACCCGATAGAGGCGCGAGGTACGGGAGTGCCGATAGCGGAAGATGACAGAGAAAGCCTACGGCTTTCTACTGTCATAGCAAGCACGGCATTTTGACGGCAAAACGCCCACTTGTTAAGGGGACACCCCCTAATACCCCCGAAAAGAGGTGATATATTGCAGCAGCAATATAAGAAATTGACGCTGCGGCTGAATGAGCCGCAATACCGGCACCTATGCCGGCAGGCGTCGGCGGCTGGCTTAAAGCACGAGCCGTATCTGCGCCGCCTGCTGATGGGCAGCGAGATACGACCGCACCCGCCTGACGCATACGCCGGTTTGCTACAGGAACTTTCCGCTATCGGCAACAACATCAATCAAATCGCGCGCCTTGCCAATTCCAGAGGATACGCCGGCCGCAGCGAAATACAGGACGCGGCGCAGGCTGCCGCTGAAGCTCTGCGGCTGGTGCGGGAGTCCTTTTAATGGCGTACACCAAGATAAAACCGATCCATGTCCGGCTTGACCGCTGTGTGGATTACGCCGTCAATCCCGAAAAGACCGCTTCTCTCTCCGACGCGCTGGACTACATCGAGGACACGGGCAAAACCGAGGAATGTCTGTATGTCAGCGCCTTTAACTGCGGCGCGCAGACTGCCTATGCCGATATGATGGCGACAAAGCGGCGCTGGAACAAAGCCGGCAGAAAAAAGGCTGTACTTGGCTACCACCTGATACAGTCCTTCGCCCCTGGCGAGGTTACGCCGGAACAGGCGCACGAATACGGCAAGGAACTGGCATCGCGGCTGCTTGCCGGAACATACGAGGCGGTCGTTTCCACCCACCTTGACCGTGAACATCTGCATAACCATATCGTTTTCAACTCCGTTTCCTTTGTGGACGGCAGGATGTACCGCAACAGCTTCAAAGACTATTTCGGAGATATTCGCGGCACATCGGACGCCATTTGCAGAGAAAACGACCTGTCCGTGATCGTCCCAAAGGACAAGGGTAAGCACTACTCCGAGTGGCAGGCGGAGAAAAATGCCAAGCCGACGATCCGCAGCATGATACGCCGCGACATCGACGAGATCATCTTGTCCTCTTTCACTTTCAAGACCTTTTTAACCCAACTGGAGCGATACGGGTACACGGTAAAGTACGGCGACAATGTGAAATACATCGCCGTAAAGCCAAAGGGCGGCAAGCGGTTTATCCGCCTCAATTCCCTGGGCGACGATTACACGGAGGAAGCCATCAAGCGGCGGCTGGAGCAGAT
>JAFVWG010000156.1 GCA_017501805.1 Oscillospiraceae bacterium | reverse complement strand
TCCGATACCGTTTCCATCGCTGTCCTCTTTTCGGTCATCTGTACTTCTTGTAGGGATTTCTGCTCAGCGCAGGGTCATAATAGATCGTGTCGTCCATAACCAGAGAGAGCTTTCCGTTTTCCGCTCCAATGACATTCACCGTGCAGTTGTCCGGCACACCGCCGTGCCAAAAGTCATCGGTCTCGCCGTAGACCTCCTGCAGCAGGGCGCGCATCGCACCGCCGTGCGTGGTGATGAGCAGCGTTTTCCCGTCGTTTTGCGGATCGTTCGCCGTCTCGAGCAGAAACTCGCGCGTCCGCGCCACCACCTGCGCGGTGGACTCTCCGCCGGGCAGTCCGCGGAATTCCCGCGGGCGGTAGTAGAAATTGTTCAGCTCCGTCGTTTCCTCGGTCGGTTTGCAGGAGCGTCCCTCCCACTCGCCGAAGCTGAATTCCTTCAGCCGATCGTCGGTTTCGATCGCGGCGCTGCTGACACGGTTCTCTCTGAGCATAATTTCAGCCGTATCGTGCGCGCGTTTGAGCGGGCTGGAGATCACGCGGTCAAACTTCACGTCCTGCAGAGCCTTTGCCGTGATGACCGTGAGGGCAATGCCGTTTTCCGTAAGCATGCTGTCGTTCTGTCCCTGGATCAGCCCACGGAGGTTGAAATCCGTCTCACCGTGCCGCATAACGTAAATCGTCGTTTTCATACGCGCTCCCTCCCGAATCATAAAACAAAAACGCCCCGGGATCCCGGGGCGTTTCCCGAACTGTTTCGTCCGGATACCTGGAGCTGTTAGGCAGATTTGAACTGCCGACCTCGTCATTACCAATGACGCGCTCTACCAACTGAGCTATAACAGCGCTTGCAAGTACTTGCCTATTATAGCACACGAAAGCACAAAGTCAAGAGCAAATATTGCCCAATTGCGAAAAAAAGCGGGATCGTTTTTCCGATCCCGCTTTTAAGCCTTTTCAGAGCTTCGTTCCGAAGAGACCGCGAATGACAGAGGACGCGCCGGAGCGCATCGCCGAGCGCAGTGCGTTCGACGCCGCGCGTTTTGCGATCGTCTTGGTGCTGCTCACCCTGCCGCCGAGAGCGGTGTTGATCAGATTCGTACCGAGCGAGTTGGCAACGGACGACATCGCGGCTCCGGCAAGCTTTTCGAAGGTACTCTTCCCTCTCCGGCCTGTACGGGGCGCGGGCTTTTCGGCATCCGCTTCCTGCTGCTGTCCGCGCAGCTCCTCGCTCGCGCGCAGAATGATCTCGTAGGCGGACTCGCGGTCCACACATTCCCGATATTTCAGATCGAATTCACTCGCTGCAATCGCGCGGCTGACCGCAGACTCGTCCGCAGGACCCATCAGGCTCTGCGGCGGAAGGATCATCGCCCGCTCCACAACAGAGGGCGTCCCATCCTCCTCGAGGAAGCTGACCAGCGCTTCGCCTGTGCCGAGGCTCTGCAGCGCCTCCTCCGTATCGAACGCGGGATTCACACGGAAGGAGCGTGCCGCCGCACGGATGGCAGTCTGCTCGGCGGGCGTGTACGCGCGAAGTCCGTGCTGCACACGGTTGGAGAGCTGTGCAAGCACATCATCCGGGATGTCGGAGGGCGACTGTGTGACGAAATACACGCCGACCGCCTTGGATCGGATCAACTTGACCACCTGCACGATCTTCTGCACGAGCGCCTTGGGCGCATCGTCAAACAGCAGATGCGCCTCATCAAAGAAGAAGATCATCCGGGGTTTATCGAGGTCGCCGACCTCGGGAAGCTTTTCAAACAGCTCCGTCAGCAGCCAAAGCAGGAAGATCGCATAGACCTTGGGGCTTGCAATGAGGCGTCGGCTTGCAAGGATATTGACGAAACCTCTGCCGTCCACATCCGTCCGCATCCAGTCTCGGATATCGAGCGCAGGCTCTCCGAAGACCGCCGCGCCGCCCTCATCCTCAAGCGTCAGGAGCGCACGCTGGATCGCGCCGATGCTCGCCGTGGAAATGTTGCCGTAGACCGTGGTGAATTCCGCGCGGTTGTCCCCCACAAACTGCAGCATCGCACGCAGATCCTTGAGGTCCAGAAGCAGCAGCCCCTGCTCGTCCGCAACCTTGAACACAATGCTCAGCACACCCGCCTGCACCTCGGTCAGACCCAGAAGCTCAGCGAGGAGCTGCGGGCCCATATCCGAGACGGTCACGCGCACGGGATGTCCCGCCTCTCCGAAGATATCCCAGAAGCGGGTCGGGTATCCCCGAAAGGCAAAATCATTCAGTCCGAAGCGCGTGATGCGCTTTTGCATATCCTCCGTATCCGCGCCGGGGCAGAGCATACCGCTGAGATCGCCCTTGACGTCACTGAAAAACACGGGGACGCCAAGATCGGAGAAGGACTCTGCCATCACCTTCATCGTGATCGTTTTGCCCGTTCCCGTCGCGCCGGCAATCAGTCCGTGGCGATTCGCCATTGACGGAAGCAGATAAATATCCTTTGTTTCGCTCTGCGCGATCCGAAGCATTCCGTTCATATACATAAAGGCATCCCCTTTGCATTTTTCTTGATTGTAACACATATACCCACGCTTTCCAACCGCTTTCTTATTTTCTTCTTCAGATAAATATGATATGATCCTTACAGAAAGGGGCGAACAGAATGGATCACTTTGAACTGATGCGCGCACGGCACTCCGTGCGGCGCTTTACAAACGTTCCTCTGCAAGAGGCTGCCGTCGCAGCACTGCGCGAGGAGCTTGCGCTCTGCAACCGCGAAAGCGGTCTGCACCTGCAGCTCGTCACGGACGAGCCGGAAGCATTTTCTGCCGAAAAGCCGCACTACGGCGTCATTCACGGCTGCCGAAACTACCTCGCCCTCGTTGGAGAAAAAGATCGGGATGAGGCGATCGGCTACTACGGAGAGCGGCTGGTCCTGACCGCCCAGGCATTGGGGGTCTCCTCCTGCTGGGTGGCGCTGACCTACAAAAAGAGCAAGGCCCGTTTCGACCTTGCTCCCGGAGAAAAGCTCTATATGGTCATCGCGCTCGGCTATGGCGAGACTGCGGGCACGCCGCATCGAAGCAAGCCGCTTTCCGCCGTCAGCGATCTGACCGACGATGCACCCGACTGGTACAGACGCGGTCTGGAGGCGGCGCTGCTCGCACCGACAGCCGTCAATCAGCAGAAATTCCGCTTCACGCGAAACGGAAGCCTCGTCCGTGCAAAAGCCGGTCTCGCTCCCTGCGCCAAGGTAGACCTCGGCATCGTCAAATATCACTTTGAACTCGGTGCCGGACGCGAAAACTTCCGCTGGGCGTAATCACATCAAACGCTCCGCAAACTCGCGCAGTTCCCCGAAACTGCCGTTCGGGAAATCCGAAACCGCTTTGTCGGTCTTGTTGATAAGGCAGTCCGTCAGCAGAAAGACCTGCATCCCGAGCTCTGCCGCCACCATATCGTCACCGACGTCGTTGCCCACCATCAGGCATTCCCCGGGCGCGACGTCGAGCTTTTTCAGAAGCGCCTCGTAATAGCGGAGATTCGGCTTGCAGTATTTTGAATTTTCGTAGGTTGTATAGAAGGCAAAATCCTCCGGCTTGAGTCCTGCCCAGCGGATGCGCTTCTCGGTCGCGATCGCGGGGAAGATCGGATTTGTTGCAAGCGCGACGCAAAGCCCTGCTTTTTTGAATGCTTCCACCGTCTCCGCCGCCTGCGGATCATAGCCGCACACCGTCTGCACAGCGTCAAAGTTTTCTTCGTAGAACCTCTCGAACAGCACGATATCCGCAAGTGCCTTCTCCCCGTAAATCGAAGCGAAGCACTTCCAGAACGCATCTTCGTTCGTGCAGCTTCCATCGTTTTTGATCATCTGCATCGTTCCCGCCCAGATCGCGTCGATCAGCGCCTTCGGCTCATAGCCGCGGGGCGCGAGCTTTGCGGCAACGCCCTTGAAGTAAGTCTTTACAAACACATCCTGATCCATCGGAAGCAGCGTTCCGTCCAAGTCAAACAGCACCGCTTTGATGCACATATTCCTTCATCCCTTCATTGTACAAAAACGTTGAATTTCTAACTTATTGATTGTACTTTATGCATTTTTCGATGTCAACTCAACGTTCATATAAGAAAAGACAGTATGGCAGATCGCCATACTGTCTTTTTTTGTTGTTCGGATGCCGATCAGTTCACATCGGGGACCAGCGGACCTGCCAGCTCCTTCAGATAGAACAGCTTACCGGGGAAGGTCGGCATATACGAGGAGGTGATCCACATGCTCGGTCCGTAGTGCAGCGTGGTCAGGAAGCTCATTCCCTGCCAGCCCATTCCGCGTCCGAGCGCGCCGTCCGCACCGCCGATGATGTAGTCCGCCCGGAACAGCAGGCCGGGACCGACCGTGTTGGCAAAGCACGGCACAAGGGTGCTGCGGCTCTTGAAGCTGGTGATGGCGTTCTGCTCGATGGTCAGCGGATGCAGCTTTGCGCCGATGCGGTAGTCGGCAGCCTTCCACTCCGCCTCGGTGGCGTAATCGGCGGCAAACTGCGGCTCCCAAAATGCAATGTGGCACATTCTGCCGATGCCGAAGATCAGAACGAGCTTCGCGCCCTCCGCCTTCAGCTTGGCGATTTTTTCCGGGTAGGTCGGCAGGTTGTCCTTGTGGGCAAAGTTGCGCTGCGACTCGGGAACAGTCAGCTCACCCAGGGGGTTGAAGAACGCTTCCTTCATAGAGCATTCAAACGAAGCGGGGTCGGTGCCGGGCAGGGTGTTGCCGTTCTCATCCGCCCACTCGTCCATATTGAAGGTGGTCACGTGGTCACAGGAGACGTTCCACTCCTTGAGGAAATAGACCGCCCATTTGTACATACCCATCGGTCCGACGGGAATGATCATCGCAAGCTTCTCGCCGCGGTCGCGGGCGTTTTTGATCTGCAGAGCGATCTCGTGACCCATCTTGGCGTCAAACTCGTGGATATCCTCGCAGGCGACAGGATTAAAATCCTTGTGCCAGAAATCCTCACGCTGTACGCCCTTTTCACAGCAGGCGTCGATCTTTGCCATATCCCAGCCGGCGGGATAGAAGCCCTCCAGCAGAGAATTCTTAACCGTTGTCAGAAAGTTCATTGTAAAGTCTCCCCTCTTCTGCTTGTTCGCGGCAGGGCAAAACCCCCGCGTTTACTTCCCGTACATTATAAAATATATCCCTCAGGAAGTCAATCAGAAAGGCGTGCGATCATTGAAAGAACGATCACTCACTTGTCCTTCCGATCGATGATTTTGAGCCATTCGGCGATATCCTTCTCCAGCGCATTCAATCCGAGGACGCTCGCAAAGCAAATGAAGGCGCAGAAAAACGAGGATACCATAACGATCGATGGCAGCGGTTCGTTCATAAAGCCGTACTCCAGGATCTCATACCCGCCGCCCATATAGCCGCACACGGACAGCACAAGGAAAACAATTGTTAAAACGCAAAAAACGATCCTGCATTTGCGGGTTCTGTCCAGTCTGTACATAGTCGGCTCCCTCCGTTCTGCTGAATTGCTGCAGCTGTTTACGCCTTTTTAAAAGAAAACCGCTTTTGCCTGATCTTTGATTTCTTTTGAAGCAGCAAAAGGTATTCTCGTTGTGTAGCCATTCTTGGCCGCTACGATTTTCTTCGTAGGCCATGCAAAGATATCCTTATTCCATTCGTTAATTGTGTCGTTATACAACTCTCTTGCGGCTGTGATTTCTCTCTGTAAATACATATTCTGCTGCATTGCATCGGCAATCTCTCTGTGTGCCGCAAGATCAGGATAATTTTCTACAGCGATGTTAATGTCTCTGGAGAGCGTGTCAACCTGTCCACTAAGCTCGTTTCGAGCTACCTCTGAATCTCCGACATTTCCGGAACGATATTTAGCGATATTTTCAAACG
>JAFVWG010000155.1 GCA_017501805.1 Oscillospiraceae bacterium | reverse complement strand
GCCGGAGCCGAAGACGTGCGAATTCTGCGGCAAAACCCTCTACCATTACGGACTGAAGGACTTCATGGGCAAGCGCGAAGTATTCCTCTGGTTCGATGAACCAGAACGATGCACCTGCGAAGCCGCCCAGGAATACTGGCGAGAGCAGGAACGCCTCAAGGCCGAGGCGGAAGCTGCAAAGAGACGCCAGGAGGAAGCGGACAGGATCCAGCGCCGAATCGCAAAGCTGATAAAGGACAGCGGGATGCGCGGCCGGTTCACAAACCGAACCTTTGACAAATTCGAGGTCAACGAGATCAACCGGAAGGCCTTCGAGAAATGCAAACGGTACGCCGACAACTTCCCGATTATGCTCCCGACAAAAGACGACCGAGGCAACGTGGTCCCTCCGAAGAGAGAGCGCAACGGTTTATTCATAACCGGCAGCTTCGGAACTGGCAAAACCCACCTCGCCTCCTCGATAGCGAACCAGCTCATGCAAGGCGGCACCCCGGTCATTTGTATGACGATGATCGACCTCCTGGCGAAGATCAAGAACAGCTTCGACACCGAGGAGCAGGCCACGGAAGCCGAAATCATGAAACTTTACGAAGAGATCCCGCTTCTGATTATCGACGACATCGGCAGCGAACAGCCGACCGAGTGGGGATCCACCAGAATCTACGCCATAATCAACGCACGGTACGAGGCTTATATGCCGACGATCGTCACAACCAACTACACCGGCGACGAACTGATCCGCAGAATGACGCCTATATACGGCGGCAAGATCGGAGACACCAGGAACGCCGAAAAAACCCTCGACCGCCTGCGCGAAATGTGCGCCGGAATGGAAATGTACTGGGAAAGCTGGAGGTCGAAATAAGGAGGAAACATGAAGAACACATTAAGCGACTTAAACAATTATCTTTTTGAGACGCTGGAGCGCCTCATGGATGACGACCTCACCGAAGAGCAGATGCAGAAGGAAATCGTGCGAAGCCAAGCGGTAACCAGCGTAGCGGAAACCATGATCCACAACGGCGAGCTGGCCCTCAAGACCATGCAGCACCTGAACGAATACGGATACGGCGGCATCGAAAGCGGACACCGCGCTCCGATCCCGGCGATGCTGGAGGCGAAAAACTGATGGCGCGCCGGTACCCAAAAGAACTCCACGACTTTATTCGAGAGAACGTGGCCGGAAGGACAGCCAGAGAGCTGACCGCTATGGTCAACGAGAAATTCAATGTCGGGATGACAGAATCGCAGATGAAGTCGTACAAGCAAAATCACAAACTAAAAAGCGGCACGCCGGGAGGACTGCCCAAAGGATACTACTCCGATACCTTCCCGGAGCCGGTAGTGAAATATATACAAGCGAACTACGTGGGAGTCGGCAACAAGGAGATGGCCGAGAGGCTGAATAAAGAATTCGGAACCTCCTACACCACGAAGCAGCTGAACGCCTACTACAAAAACCACGGCCTGCATTCAGGCTTGACCGGACGGTTCGAAAAAGGGCACGAACCGGCGAACAAAGGCCAAAAGGGATACCACGCACCGGGAAGCGAAAAAGGATGGTTCAAGAAGGGCCACGCCCCGCAGAACAAAACCCCGATCGGCACCATTCACCAGCGCGGAGACGGTTATCTGTGGGAGAAATTCGGTCCCGGACCACTCGACTGGAAGCCACACCACCAGCTGGTATGGGAAAGAGCCTACGGCCCACAACCCGAAGGCCACGTGATTATATTCAAAGACAGCGACAAGACAAACTGCAGCCTTGACAATCTGGAACTCATAACGATGGCAGAATCGCTCGAAATGACCAGGTCCGGACTTCGCAGCACGGATCCTGACCATACCGAGACCGGTCTCCTGATCGTGAGGGTAAAGCAGGCAGGCTGCAGAAGGAAGAAAAAGCTCAATAAGGAGGATACACACAATGGCAAAGAAGAACTGCCGCATGACTGAAGAAGAAAGAGCCATGCACGACCGCGCGGTCAGAATTCGCAAAATGACCGACCAGCAGATCTGCGAATTCGTAGACCGACAGCATAGCGTCGGTATTGATGAAGGCATCAGACTGGCGCATGAGACCGCAGAGAATACCAGAGACGACGCGGCGCTCATCAACAAATTCATCGACTACCTCGAAAACAAGAAAGGATCCGGCAACGGCATCGGCGGCGGCACTATCTACCGTCTCCGAAAGGAAATCGCAAACGCCGTAGCGGACGGAATCATCGGAGGCATAGCATGAGCGTCCGATTATTCGTAAAAGACAACACAGATGGCAAAGTCCACGAATACGGAACCAACCCACACGACTCGCTGGTGCTTCAGGAAGACGGTAGCCTTCACTACGAAAACCTGCAGAACTGCACCGGCACCAAATACCCGGAGGAAGGATACTCCTTCTGCACCATCAGCGGAAAGCCTCCGGAGGACACCGACGGAGAGACGATCGTGGACATCGGCGGAGACCGCACCGGGATAAACTGCGGCAGGTGCAAACACCGAAAGAACCGACGCAAGTGCGGAGGCTGCAGGCGCAACCCGGACATGAAAGACCGATACCAGCTCGACCGAAAAGCCATAGACGCCGCCAGGAAGGCGGTGCTGGGATGAGAAGAGCCTACCAACACAGCCAAGCGAACCGAGGGAAACCCTTCGAGGACTTCCTGAAATTCGTCCACCAGAGATACCAGAGCGCAGGAATCGCCTGCGTACACAAAGTACCGACCGAATTCATTCCGATACGTAACGCCACCGGCGCCGTTTGCAACTGCAAGGTTGAAGAAAAGAGCTGCGTGGACTACCTCGGAAGATACAAGAGCATCCCGGTGGCCGTCGAGGCAAAGCACGAAGAAGGCGCCAGGATAGACTTCAGCCGCGTAGAACAACACCAGGCGGACTACATGGACGACTACACCAAAGACCCCGGAGCGATCGGCATCGTAATCGTGAGCTTCGGACTGCGCCGCTTTTTTGCGGTACCGTGGGAATTTTGGAGAGAAGCGAGAGACGCCTGGCAGAAAAAGAAAGACCCCAAAGCGCGAAAATGTGAGCAGCGCATCGTAAAGGCTCACGGCTGGGAATGGACGACGCCAGGAATGGCGAGCGCATCCCCGGAACAGTTTCACCCCGCATGGGAAATTAAAACCGGCGGAGCTTCTGGTCTCCCTTACCTGGAGATCATAGAACGAATGAAAGGAGGAGCACAGGAATGAAAATCGCACTTCAGATCGTCCTGATGATATTCACAGTTTTATACCTCGGCGGCGGAATCGGCGCCAAGAAGACCGAAGAGCGCGTCTTCAACCTCGTGGCAGCAGGACTGCTAATCACCGCGATTATTGCAACCATCGCCGTGCTTTGAAAGGAGGAAACCCAATGGCAGAACCAAACGAAGACAGAGTGGTGCGAGCCTTCGATCGGGCGAGGCTGGCGAAGCAGACCAAAATGCCTCTCATAGTGGTTTATAACAACCCGGAGGACTACCCGAACAAATACGTCGCCAGAGTATGGGACGTAAACAGGCCGACCGCACTCGTGGCGGTGGCAGACACGCTGGAGGAGATCAGAGAAGCGATCCCCCAGGAAATGTACAACATCGGCAGACAACCGCAGGACGACCCCTGCATCGTGGAAGTCTGGCTATAATAATTCAATTACGGAGGTATTACCATGAAGAACCAGAACAAGAGAAAGACCAGAACCGCAAGCATTATCAAGCGCATCAAAGCAAAGCTCCGCGCCCTCGGCGGCAAGTCCGCAGGACAGCCGACAGGCTTCTACCCTCGCAAGCTCGCCCGCAGCGTGGCAAAGGCGAACATGAGAAGAGCCGGAGTGCAGCACATCAACCGCAACTTTGCGCTCAACTGGCGCAACTGGGTGAGATAAGGAGGAAAAGCAGATGGAACAATTATCAACAATTCAGAAGAGACACAACCTGCACCAGGTGTACAGAGCTGACGATCCCGGAGCAGGCGGCGCTTGCCACAAATACGTAGTAAGGCAGGACAAATTCTGCCCGCACGAAGAGGTCGTAGTGGCCGAGATCCAATTCCAACACGGCCCCAGAGGAGAAGAAGGCAGCACAAACGGAGTCCTCGACAACGACCTCCTGGAAATCGTGCGCGACCGCTTGAAAGCGTTCCAGCAGGGCGAATTTGCAACCAGAGAGAACGCCTGCGCCCTTACCCACATAGAAGAGGCGCTCATGTGGATGAATAAACGTGCCGAAGACAGAGCCGAAAGAGGCGTCCTCGGAACAAACCAAAAGTAAGGAGGACGCGCTATGAGATTATTCAGCACCGAGCAAGTCAGCAAGTACCACCCGGACAAATATGCAGACCAGATCAGCGACGCAATCCTGACGGCCTGCCTCAAGGAAGACAAAAACAGCCGCGTAGCCTGCGAGACAATGGTAAAAGGAAACACCATCATCCTCGCTGGAGAAATCACCACCGGAGCAAAAGTGAACTACGCCCAGGAAGCCACCAGAGTGGCGCAGAAGCTCGGCTACAAGGTGGACAACGTCGTAACCTACATATCGACCCAGTCGCCCGAAATTGCCAACGGCGTGGGCGAAGGCGACCTTCAGGGAGCCGGAGACCAGGGAATGATGTACGGATACGCCTGCAGCGACACCGAGAGCCTTCTGCCCTTCGGCTTCGACCTTGCCAACAGAATCATCGCGGCCATAGAAAAGGACGTCGAGACGAACCCTGACACGCCATTCAAGGGCGACGCAAAATGCCAGATAACCGTTGACCTCGACGAAGAGCCGACGATGGACAGCGTCCACACAATCCTGGTGAGCGCCTGCCATAAGGAAGACTTCACCCTGAAAGCGGTGCAACATTCCATTCACGAAATCCTCTGGGAGCTCGGCGTGGACACAAAGAAGGTCAAGGTCATAGCAAACCCCGCAGGATCCTGGACGATCGGCGGACCTACCGCAGACTGCGGACTGACCGGCCGAAAAATTGTCTGCGACCAATACGGTGGATACTGCCCGGTCGGAGGCGGAGCATTCTCCGGCAAAGACCCCTCGAAGGTTGACCGAAGCGGCGCCTACATGGCCCGCAAGATAGCCTGCGACCTTCTGCAGAAATACGACCTCAAGGAATGCGAGGTTCAGATCGCATACGCCATCGGACAGGCGGAACCCATGAGCGTGAGCATTAAGACGAACGTAATCGGACAATTCGACGCCAAAGCGGCGGAATGGGTAAAGGAAAACTACGACCTCACGCCCGCAGGCATTATAAAGCACTTGAATCTCCTCGAAGAAAACTACGAACGCCTGGCCGAAGGGTGCCACTTCCGATACGGAGGCGTCGTATGAGCACGATTATAAACATCTTCGCCGTGATCGGCGTTTTGTGCACACTCTGCACCGTTCTGATGCTCGCAATTTTTGCCATCGAAGAGCACCAAGACAGAAAACGTCGCAGGGAGCAGGACCGGGAGAAGCCGAATGGCTAAAACGGAACTGACCAAAGAGATCGAGCAGGCTATTCTCACCTGGCACCCGGCAGAGATAGGCGGAATCAAAATAAACAAATTCAGAGGAGAACACACGGCGCTGGAGGTTCCCGCAGAATGCGGGACCACAGCCGCCGGTATAGTGGACGCGGTCCGCATTTCCGAATACTTCGGAGACATCGAGCTGACACACATCTGCCGCCCGGCATTCTGGCGAAAAGAAGGCATCAGAGCGACGATCGAATGCCCGAAAGGCAAAGACCTGACCGGCAAGCTCGAAAAGGAATGCGACATGGCCACCTGCAGATGGAACGGCCTCAAGAAACGAGGCGCCCCGAAGATCCTCCTGACGTGCTTTGAAATAAAAGTAACGAAGAGCGACTTCAAGAGCCAGCACGGCCACAATTTCATCGGCAACCAGAACTACTACGTCGTGCCGAGCGAATTATACCCGGAGATCGAAGAGCTGGTACCCGACGGAGTCGGCGTCCTGGTTTACCTCCACAAAGGAATGTACGTCGGCCTTCGAACCAAACGCCGCGCCGAATTCAGAGATATGACGGACGAAGACCAGAAATGGCTCCTCCTTTCCGTCCCGAAGAGGATCCGCGACATGGACCACCGCAAATACATCGAACTGCTCCAAAAAGTGAATAAGCCGACGGAATGGGGACCGTAACGTGCATAAAACCCCGAAATATGATCGTTAAAGGAGGAACGCGAAATGATGAAAAAGACCAAAATCGACTGGTGCGACTTCACATGGAACCCAGTCACAGGCTGCCTGCACACGTGCGAATATTGCTACGCACGAAAGCTCGCGCAGCGCTTCTGCGGAGACGTCAGACTGAACAAGTCCAGCGATCAGCTGCAGCTTGACGCACCCAGAGGCATATACACCCTGAAAGCACCGTTCTTAAACGAGGACGGTACCCTCACAACACACTACCCCGCAGGCTTCGAGCCTACGCTCCACGAATACCGCCTGGACATGGTGGCGCAGAAGAAAAAGCCGGCGAACATTTTCGTCTGCAGCATGGCTGACCTATTCGGAGAATGGGTACCCACCGAATGGATCACACGCGTATTTGACGCCTGCAAGGCGGCACCCTGGCACAATTACCTATTCCTGACGAAGAACCCACAGCGCTACTGCGAACTTGCAAACGCCGGGATCCTTCCGAAGGGCGACAACTTCTGGTACGGAAGCACAGCGACCACACCAAAAACGAGCGTATTCCACGCTGGCGAATACAACACCTTCGTGAGCATCGAACCGATAGCCGAGGACTTCGGCACAGGAGGATACGAAGGCGCCAAATGGATAATCGTCGGCGCCGAGACAGGAAACCGCAGCGGGAAAATCAAACCGCGCCGAGAGTGGATCGAGAACGTCGTCAAAGGAGCACGCGAATACGAAATACCGATACTCTTGAAGGACAGCGCCGAGCTCCGCGAGGCCTGGGGCGACGATTTAATTCAAGAATTCCCGAAGGAGCTCCACCACGCCGACATCCCGGTCCCGCATTGTGACGAATGCGAACACCTGACGTCCAGACAGCAGGGCGACCGAGGACTGACACGCCAATGCGAAATAGGCTGGGAGAGCGAAGGATACGACGACAGAGGCGCCAGACACATCGACGCCAAATACGCCCGCACCTCTCCTCCCTGGTGCCCAAAGCGAAAGGAGGAGCAGGAATGAGCAAAGATAACACGATAGAATTCTGCGGGAACTGCGGCCTCGGCGCCATCACCCACAGAGACTACCCCGGATCCTGCGACTACTACGCGCCGGGAACGAAAAAGAGATGCAACAGCTGGACGAAAGCAAAAGGCACCGGCCGAGAGCGAGTAGTTTATATCTGCAGTCCCCTCCGTGGAGACATCGAAGGCAACCTACGGCGAGCAGCGGCATACAGCCGCGCCGCCGTGGAATCCAACGCAATACCGATAACCCCACACCTTTATTTTGCGAGCTTCCTCGACGACACCAAGCACGCCGATCGCAAGGTCGGAATGCAGATGGGAATCGAACTCCTGAAGAAGTGCGACGAACTGTGGGTATTCGGAAAACCCAGCGAAGGCATGGCAGCGGAAATCACCGAAGCCGGACGCCTTCAGAAACCAATAATCTACGTGCCGGAAGAAACCGTGCGCGAACTCAATGAAAGGAGCACCACCAACAATGGCTGACATTAACGTAAACGTTTATACCGGACGCATCGGTACCGATATCGAATTAAAAATGACCGCAGGCAAAGAACCCGTCGCGGTCGCAACCTTCCCCCTCGCGGTCGAGAGACCAAAGGCAAAAGGCGCGGAACGCGCCGAGACCGACTGGCTCGACATGGTAGCCTGGAGAAGCACCGCAGAATTCTGCAGCAAATACCTCTCCAAAGGACGCAAGGTAACCGTCCACGCAATAACCCGCACCAGAACCTGGGAAGAAAAGGAAACCGGAAAGAAGCGCAAAGCCGTGGAATTCCACATCACCAACATCGTACCTGCAGACGCCAAGCCGCAAGGATCCGAAAACGGAGCACCCCAGGCATTCGCACCACCGGCCGCAGATTTCACCGACATCGGAAACGATGAAGATCTGCCATTCTAAAGAAGGAGGAGAACGATATGAACAGCAAATCAAGCATGGGAGTCGTAGCAGCAAGCTATGCGGCGGTAGGGGCAAGGGTGCTGGAAGTCGCCACCGCGCGAGGAATTGAAATCGGCATCAGAGCCGCGATGGACTATCTGGCAGAGGAAAAGGAAAAAGCAAGGAAAAGCCGATACGACCGCAGGCTCCGAAACACCCGCCTCCTCCTGAAGAATTATCGCTCCTTCAAGAGACCCGCCCAGGGCGCCATCTTCAACGCCAAGCAGGCAAAAGAGAACGCCATCGACATCCTGGACGGCCTGGACGACGGAATGCTGAACGACAACCTCTACGTCGAAGGCATCAAGAAGAGCCAGCAGCGAACCATAATCATCCTGAACCACGTGGAAGAGATGCTCCGATACTACCGAATCGCCTGCGAGCAGTCAGGCAAGGATGAAGAGATGCGCCGATACCGTGTCATTATGGCCATGTACATCGACGACGACAAAATGACTGCCCAGGACATAGCGGAAAAAGAGAACATCGAAGCGCGTACCGTTTACAAAGACATCACCAACGCAGTAAAGCCTTTGAGCGCCCTAATCTTCGGAATTGACAGCATCAAAATCGAATGAAACCAGCACCATACAAACACGGTGCAAAATGTGGGCATTTAATCGGCAAAAGAAAAATGATAAAATGATAGCATGGAGGAATTGACAAATGGCTAAAAAGAAGACCAAAAACACCTTCATCGGGATAGACTACGAGACCTCCGCTACACCGAAAGCCACCACGGCCGACGGTGTACCGGTCTTTTGTGCTCACGACGAACTGCTCGCCAGTGAGAAAGTGATCCCGAACCCAAAGAACCCGAACCAGCACAGCGACGACCAGATCGCCCTGCTGGGAAACATTATCGAGGCAAACGGCTGGAGACAGCCGATAACCATCAGCAAGCGTAGCGGCTTTATAGTGAAAGGACACGGCCGCCTGGCATCAGCCATCAAGAAAGGCTGGAAGCAGGTGCCGATCGACTGGCAGGAATACGCCAGCGAGGCGGAAGAATGGGCCGACCTTATCGCAGACAACCGCCTGGCGGAACTTTCCACGATAGACAACACGAAGCTCATCGACATGATCGCAGACCTGGACACCGGAGAGGTGCCGGTCGAGCTTACCGGTTATACCGAGGAAGACATCGCCGCCATCATTGCAGCTTGCGACGGAGCCGACGACACGGTGGACGACAAAGCCGACGCCGTGGCACCGGCTAACAATATTCCTATGACCAAAGCAGGCGACCTCTGGTGCCTGGGTCCGCACCGCCTGATCTGCGGCAGCGCAACCGACGAAAAGACCGTCGAGCGTTTGATGCAGGGCGAGAAGGCGGACATGGTCAACACAGACCCGCCCTACGGCGTGAGCTACGAAAGCCAGAGCGGCAAATTCGACATGATCCAGAACGACGACCTCACCGGCGACGATCTGATGAAGACGCTCCTCATTCCGG
>JAFVWG010000014.1 GCA_017501805.1 Oscillospiraceae bacterium | reverse complement strand
TCCACATCCCGTCTCCTCCCGTGGGGATCAGGACATCCCCGATCTGCAGAGCGTTTCCGTCCGCGAGCTCCTTCCATTCGGCTTTGCTCTAGGTGTATCCGTTCTGTTCGTCCCATTTCAGTCCGCTGTAAACGCGGAACCAAAAGCCGTTCCTCTCTCCGCTTGCCGACAACGAGCTTTGCAGCACGCCGCCGTCAATGCGCGGTGGGATCGGCATACGGATCGTGTGATCGGTCAGCTCGGTATCGTTCCCCACAGAGGTCACGGAGGCATCCATCTTCCGGACGCTCCCGGTGTTCTCATCGATCAGCAGCTTATCGGGCCACACCACAAGCTTTGAATTGACCGCGGCAAACTGCTTTTTCCCCGGCGACACGTCACAAAGCTCCTTTCCGTCACAGAAGAGCTTGCCGCCGCGGCAGAGCACGAGCCTGCCGTTCTGGGACCAGACATCATCCGCATCCGTAACACTTTCAAAAAGCTGTCGGGGCTTTCGCGGAGCGAGGCAGGGAAAATGCGCAGAAGAGAGATTCTCACACGCGGAGAGTTCTCCCGAACGTGCCTCCTCGCTTTGGTTCAATCCGCCGAACCGAACAGCCGTTCGGCGCAGCTTTCTCTCCTGTTTCATCGAATTTGGCAAGCGCATCGTATCCCCCCTATTCCGGCACGTGCGTGCGACGATAGTACGCCTTCCATTCCTGCAATGCCTGTCGGTACAGCGCCGCGTCGTTTTCGTACCGCTCCGTATCGCGGTCGCGAAGGTCACGCATCGCAGTCAGATAGAGCTCATAGACGTTGTGGTACGGCTTCGGTACAAGCAGCGGCGTGTCGCTGTTCTCCGGGTAGCGGTACACGGGCGGCTGCGTTTTCAGCAGCTCCGCAGCGATTTTCCCGTCCAGTTCCTCGATCCACGCCGTCAGAAGTTCCGGGTCGCACGCTCCCGGGAGCAGCTGTTCGGCGCGTGCCAACGCCTGAGAGAGGGTGATTTTCTCCATCTTTCGTCAATCCTCCTCTGTCCCCACAGTCCGCGCCGCAATCTCCGTAAGATGCGTCTCCAAGGCAGCAAGATCGTCCTCCGTCAGAACATCTTTCTCCATCCACGCAAGTGCGTACTGCCGTACCTTGTACTCCGGCTCCTTGCCGACCATTCCGAGGATCGTGTCCATAACAAAATCACGCATATTAAACATTGTCTTTTCCTCCTTTAAGTTGCGCCCGCCGCAACGATGGCGGCGCTAAGCTCTGCAAGCTTTTTGTCGATGTAGTTTTTGGTGTCAGCAACGTACGCAATCTCCATCCCCGCGCCCGCATCGTTTGTCACGGTTGTGGCAGGGCAGTTTGTGTGCAGCACGGCATACTGTGCCAGTTCCTCTGCAGACAGTTCCGTTTCAACGGGAGTCAGAATTGCAACAAGGACAGTCACAGGTGTGCCGTTATTATTCTGTGCTTGAAGCCACGCATTCCATTTATCGGGTGTGTCAAGTGAATTATCCGTGTAAAACAGTCTGATTCGCGTATCCGCGGCGTATACTGTACCCTTTCCAATGAAACTCGTGCTGTACACAAAGTGAGAACAAACGCAGCCGGGAACAAGAAGCTCATATCCAACTGCAATTATGCCGTACTTATTGTCACCCTGTACGCCGGTCACCTTTCGTCCGTTTGTCGTTCCATCAAGGACGATTTTTGCGATGTTCTGCACACGCTTCCCGCGCCCGAAGTCGATCTCGTCACACACCCAGTTCTGTCCGTTCTCATCGGTGTAATTCCCGCCGCTTGCTACGGGGATAGCCGGCAGCCCGTTCGGAGTCCGAACAGTCAAGGTCTGCTCTGTGTCGATCTTGACAATGATCGAGCCGTCGTCGCCCGAATTAACCATCTCAACAGGAGCATTGGGAGTAGGCATTCCGTCCTGCGTGGTATTTCCATACAACCGCAGTCCTTCAAGCTTCCGGTCCAGGCTGTCGGGGACAGAAATCACCTCACCCGAAGCGTTTTCCAGGATCAGCGGTGCGGCCGAAGCAACCGCTTTTTCAGCAGATTCAAGCGCCCATCTTGCGGCTTCGGCAGCTCCTTCCTCTGATGCTGCGGCGTTCATCGCCGAGGCTTCGGCAGCAGTGCTGTATTCGGAACCTCTCCGTGCTGCAGCCGCGGCTGCCTGTACGTGATCGAGAGCAGTCTCAGCTGCTGCCTGTGCAGCATCTGCCGCTGTTTCAGATTTGCTCGACGACATCTGTGCCTGCGCTGCATAAGTTCGTGCATCATCACTGTATACAAGGGCTCTTGCCGCCCGATCACTTGCCTCCTCAGCGGATGCCGCTGCCTGTTCTTTGTAATATTTTGCGTTATCTTCCGCGCGTTCCGGAATCGGGAATCCGTCTGCCGTTCCTCTGGCAAAGGCTTCCGCCGCATCTACTTT
Source organism: Oscillospiraceae bacterium (assembly GCA_017501805.1). Classification (GTDB taxonomy): domain Bacteria; phylum Bacillota; class Clostridia; order Oscillospirales; family Oscillospiraceae; genus RGIG3566. Next base: position 433 of record JAFVWG010000014.1, on the reverse strand, counting down.
CGCCAGGATCTGCTGCTTATCCGTCGCCGTGATCGGTTCTGTGTTCTGCGCCTCGCGGTCTGCGCCGGATGCATAGACTCGCAGCGTAAGCGGCTTTGTCGTCAGCCTTTTCGTCACGGATCCGTTTTCCGTGAGCTCTCCGATCAGCGACAGCTCCGCCGATCCTTCGTAGGCCATAGCCTCCCGCGGAACGGGAACGGTATAGCTGCCGTCGGCGTTCCGTGTCAGCAGTTCGATTTCCGTGGTGATCCCACCGTCGCCGCGCGCGTCTGTGAACTTTGCGCACTTCGCAAGACCGTCCCACGCCGCATCGAAGTGTAATCGCAGCATAACGGCGTTTCCCGTCCCCACCGCCCCAAGCGCTTCACTTCCGCGTCGGATCTGATAGCCGACGACCTCCATTTCAATGACTCTGTCCATCTGTCTCCCTCCT
>JAFVWG010000154.1 GCA_017501805.1 Oscillospiraceae bacterium | reverse complement strand
TCGAGCCCGTCACGCTGACAGACCCCGCGCTCGACAAACAGGTACGCGCGCTTCTGAAAAAAGAGGCGGACGCGCAGCTTATGACGAATGAGCTTTGGGCGCTCGAATCGCTGGAGCTCAATTCTCTCGGCGATGTGTCGCAGCTCGCCCTGTTCTCCGGCTTAAAATCGCTGACCGTGTCCAGCGCTTCCGCAACGGATTTTTCTTCTCTCTCTGCGCTGACGCAGCTGCAGACGCTTGATCTGTCCGGCTGTGTACTCTCCGAGGCATCGCTCAAGGCGATCGGTTCGCTCACCGATCTGACGACCCTGCGGCTGTCCTCCTGTGCCCTGCGCAGCGTCACGGCGCTCTCCGGGCTGACAAAGCTGCAGGAGCTGGACCTCTCCGGCAACGTGCTTTCCTCCATCGCGCCGCTCGCGGATATGCCGGAGCTGAAGGTCCTCAACATCGACAACAACGAGATCACCTCCATCGCGCCGCTTGCAGGCTGCGCCAAGCTCGAAGAGCTGTCTGTCTCCGGCTGCGGGCTGACCACGCTCGAGGCGCTGTCCGGAAAGACTTCCTTCCGAAAGCTCAGCGCGGGCGAAAACGAGATCTCCGATCTCAAGCCTCTGAAGGGCTGCACCGCGCTCACGCATCTCGCCGTCCCCTACAACAACGTGCAGGACATCTCCATTCTCCTGGAGCTTCCCAAACTGGAAGAATTTGACGGCAGCCACAACAAGATTTCCGCGATCCCCACCTTCCAAAAGGAAGCGCCGCTGGCTGTGATCAAGCTCAACTACAACAGCGTTTCCTCCGTCAAGGGGCTGACGGACCTGATCGCGCTCAACTATGTGCATCTGGACTATAACAAGGTCTCCGACCTCACCCCGCTGGAAAACTGCGCAAACCTCGTGCAGGTCGACGCATGGGAAAATCCCCTCTCCGCCGACAGCATCGCCAAGCTGCAGGAGCACAGCATCATCGTCAACTACAAGCCGAAGACCTGACCCCGTTTATACAGAAAAAAGCCTCCCCCTTGAGGTCCGCACCAAGCCTCCCTTGTGTAAAGGGAGGTGGCACGGCAAAGCCGTGACGGAGGGATTGTCCATCCGATCCGCCGCGCAGCGGCAACAAGAAAAAGCCTACAATTGCAAAAGTAAAAAGCGCAGCCCGAATCGGGCTGCGCTTCTTTTGTTCTTTTATTCCTCCGCAAGCTTTTCCAGCGCCTTGAGCGATTCTTCGACGATGATCTGTCCCGCCTCCGGCGTGACGATGTTATCGTAGACGCTCGCGCCGAAGCCTCTGCCCCACAGACCGCGTTCGGTGGGAAGATACGTTCCGCTGTTGCGCTCCGGCTGTGCGGCAAGCTGCACGACGAAGGTCTGGATGAACGGGCTTCGTGCCTGAATGCGGTGCTCATAATCCGTGAAGATCTCAAACTGGTTCGAAGCAAAGGCAACGTCGCCCAGTCGGATCGCGTGCAGCTCCATCGGGATCGTCTTCTCGTCTTTCTGCTGCTCGTATCGGTTGATCACGCGCATATATCTGCCGCGCTTGGACATTACGGTGGAGTTCGCATAAAGGTTCTCCTCCGGCGTTCCGTCATAGCGGAACGGCGCTTCCAGCTCCTTGGCGTAGCCCTTCTTTGCGTTCTCGTACTCCTCTTCCGTGATGATCCGCTTCGGCAGCGTGACCGTCCGCACCTCGTGTCCGAGCTGCGGCTCGTGATCTATCTCTTTTCCCGCCCAGGCATAGACCTCGTCGAAACAGGCGGCGATCCGTTCGGCAATGTCCAGCCGCATCAGATAGCGCGTCCGCATCTGCATTTTCGTCTCAACGTCGCCGTACTTCAGTTGGAAGCGGCGCTCCTGCGCCTGCTTGTAGTGCAGCTGACGCGGAGACAGGTCGCCCGCCGCCGCGCACTGGGGCAGGATGAAAATATCGCCGTATTTCTCCCGAATGGCGGCGCGGGTATCGTGCCAGAAGTCCGCGGACATCAGCGTTTCCAGCTCGGAGCACTGGCTCGGACAGGGCACGTTCACGATCGCGCCGGTGAGCTTGTCGTTCTCATCGAAGGTAAAGAGCAGATTCACGAACGCGTCCGAGCCGCCCTCATAATGGCTGAACATCGGATCGGCGGTGTTGCCGTACATTTTCGCGTGTCCGTCCACGCCGTGCGTGGAGTCCTTCACCACGCCCTCGCGCTCGGAAAGGTCGTCAAAGTAGACCGCGCGGCGGCAGAAGCCGACCACCGCATAGCCGTAGCCGTAGGAAACGCCGCCCTCGGCACGCTTTTCGTATGCCTCGCAGACCGCCTCGGTGATTTGCGCCGCAAGGAACGCGCGGTACTCGTCCGAATCGGCGATCTCAACGCCGTCGAGCGGGAATTCGTCTCCCGGCAGGATGGAGATCGCGCCGATGCCGCCGACGTGCGATGCAGCGGTGTGCGTGTGCGTGGCGCTCAAAAGGATCTTTTCCGCAGGGAAGCCGGGAATACGCTTCGCGACCTCTTCGCGGACCGTGTCCAGCAGATGCGATCTGCAGTCGATCATATCGCCCGAGACGAGCACCGCCAGCTCCCCGTTATTCTCCAGCGCCAGCGCCGTCACGGTGAGCGGGTCATGCACGCCCTGAGATATTCTCATAAAGAACTGTCCGCACATATTGACGGGCAAATCCGTTGAAATATCGCGGGATGCCCAGCCGATTCGAATTCTGCTCATAAAAACCGCCTCCTTTTTCCCCATAGTAACACAGCAGCACTCCCCTTGCAAGCCTCCTTTTTTCGCAAGTTTTCCGTCTCTTTTTTCCGAAAATGTAATTGACATTGCAGAACAAAACGGGTATGCTCTCCGTAGGATCACAAACAACGGGGAGGTCAAATCATCATGGGCAAAAAAACAGAATTCCTGTATCTCAACGAAGAAGAAATGATTCAGGCCGGCGTGCTGGATTACGCGCGCTGCATCGACGTGGAAGAAGAGATTTTCGGTCTGCTCGGCAAGGACGACTACCGTATGGGCGGCGAGAAATACAACTCCCACGGCATCGCGATGAAGTTCCCGAAGGAGAGCAGCAACCCCGGTATGCCGATCGACGCGCCGGACCGCCGTTTTATGGCGATGGTCGGTTACCTCGGCGGACGCTTCCATATCGCGGGCGAAAAGTGGTACGGCTCGAACATCCTCAATCCCGAGCGCGGACTTCCCCGCTCGATCCTTATGGTCATGCTCAACGATGCGGACACCTGTGAGCCTGTCGCGCTGATGTCCGGCAACCTCGTCAGCTCCGTGCGGACCGGCTGTGTCCCCGGCGTCGCCGTGCGTCATCTGGCAACGAAGTCCTCCGCCGTCTGCGCCTGCATCGGCGCGGGCCCCGTCAGCAAAGCCTGCTTCGAGGCCATCCGTGTGGAGGCGAAGGCGCTCAAGGAAGTCGTGATTTACGACCTGTTCAAGGAAAAGGCACAGGCGTGGGCGGATGAGATCACCGCCAAATACGGTCTGAAGGCCTGGGCTGCCGACTCCCTCGAGGAAGCCGTCCGCGCCGCAGACATCATCTCCGTCGCAGCCTCCTCCGTCAAGCCCGTCAACATCTCGAATGACTGGCTCAAGAAGGGCTCGCTCATCATCTTCACCGGCCGCTGCAACATCGATGAAGACTACTTCAGCAGCGCGAAGATCATCTGGGACAACCCCAAAATGCACGATGTCTACTATGATGACCATATGCTCCTGCCCGAAAACGAGCGTTTCGTGAACGGCATCGGCGTGCAGATCTACCGTATGGTGAACGAAGGAAAGCTGCCGCCCCTCCTCGATCAGACGGGACTCGGCGACGTCATGGTCGGCAAGCGTCCCGGCCGCGAGAGCGACGATGACCGCATCTGCTTCATTGCAGGCGGCATGGTCATCTGGGATATCGGCTGGTCCTACGAGGTCCTGCAGAACGCCAAGAAGCTCGGTCTCGGCACCACCCTCAAGCTTTGGGACTCCCCCAACCTGAACTGACAGAATAAAACAGCAAAACCGACCTGTGATGTTTCACAGGTCGGTTTTTTCATATGATGTGCGCTATTGCAGTCCCATAACGAAGACCGCCAGCGCCATGGCAGTCATCAGGAGCAAAATGCCCTTTTGATAGCGACTCAGGCTTTTGATGCTCTTCATACACCTTGCCCCCAACTGTCGAGCATCAGGATCGGGTCAGCTCCGCTTCCTCCAGCGGAAGGATCGGACGCTCCAGATTCTGATAATCATACAGCTTCAGATTGATCGGGCACTGTCCGGGCGGATCTGCCGTGACGATGGCGTCGGCACGGCTCTGGAAGTAGCCGCGGAAGTGGTTCATC
>JAFVWG010000013.1 GCA_017501805.1 Oscillospiraceae bacterium | reverse complement strand
TTTTGGACTTGTCTCTGCCAATACCGGATAATTCAATGCATTCGATGCAGGTTCTAAAGGACTTCCTTATCAGGTGTCAGCATTCGGTGCGTCCTGTTTTTGGTCGGAAATGTCTTACGAATCGACGATCTCCACGTTGACCTTTTTTCCGGCACGCTGTGCGACGGACTTGACGACTGTGCGGATCTCTTTCGCGATCCGACCCTGCCGGCCGATGACCTTGCCCATATCTTCCGGGGCAACGCGCAGCTCCAGCGTGATGGTCTCTCCGTCGATCTCGGTGACGGTGACAGCGTCCGGATGCTCAACGAGGCTCTTGGCCACGTACAGCAAAAGCTCCTTCATTCTGTCCTACCTTCAGTTCTCCGCCAGGCCGGCCTTTTTCAGCAGACCGCGAACGGTGTCCGTGGGCTGTGCGCCGTTCTTGATCCAGGTCTGCGCCTTCTCCAGGTCGACCTTGATCAGCGCGGGGTTCTGCAGGGGATCGTAGGTGCCGATCTCTTCAATGAAGCGGCCGTCGCGGGGGCAACGGGAATCGGCAACAACGATGCGATAGAAGGGGTTCTTCTTCGCGCCCATTCTTCTCAGTCTGATCTTAACCATTGGTTGTTCCTCCGTTTTTTATATATTGTTTTTTTGTTTATCGCAAAAGCCGAGGCTTTTTTGCTTACATCGGGAAGCCGGGGAAGCCGCCGCGCATTCCGCCCATACGGCGCATTTTCTTTGCCAGCTTGGGGTTGTTCATCTTGCGCATCATATCGTTCATCATATCGAACTGCTTGAGCAGACGGTTGAGGTCCGCGGGGCTTACGCCCGAGCCCTTGCAGATGCGCTGCTTGCGGCTGTGGTTGAGGCAGGAGGGGTTATCCCGCTCGTAGGGGGTCATCGACTGGATCATCGCGGCGGTGCGCGCCATCGCTTTCTCGTCGATCTGCACATTTTTGAGATTGCCCATACCGGGGATCATACCGAGCAGGTCCTGCAGGTCGCCCATATTGCGAAGCTGCTGCATCTGGTCGTAGAAATCCGCAAGCGTGAAGCGGTTGGTGCGCAGCTTCTTTTCGAGCTCCGCGGCTTTCTTTTCGTCGATCGCCTGCTCCGCCTTTTCGATGAGCGTCAGCACATCGCCCATACCGAGGATGCGGGACGCCATACGGTCGGGGTAGAAGGGCTCGATCTGGTCGAGCTTTTCGCCCGTGCCCGCGAATTTGATGGGCTTTCCGGTGACTGCCTTGACCGAGAGCGCTGCGCCGCCTCGTGCGTCGCCGTCCATTTTGGTCAGCAGGATGCCGGTCACGCCGAGCTGTTCGTCAAAGGCCTGCGCGGCGTTCACCGCGTCCTGACCGGTCATTGCGTCGACCGCAAGCAGGATCTCCGTCGGGGAGACGGTCTGCTTGATCGACTTCAGCTCGTCCATCAGCGCTTCGTCGATGTGCAGGCGGCCTGCGGTATCGATGAGCACTGTGTCGTTGCCGTGCTGTCTTGCGTGGAGCACGGCGGCCTTCGCGATCTCCACCGGGTTTCCCGCGCCCTGTTCAAAGACGGGGATCTCCAGCTTTTCGCCGCAGATCTGCAGCTGACGGATCGCGGCGGGGCGATATACGTCGCAGGCGACGAGCAGCGGGCGTTTGCCCTGCTTTTTGAGAAGTCCGGCGAGCTTTGCGCCGTTCGTGGTCTTGCCTGCGCCCTGCAGACCGACGAGCATCACGACGGTCAGACCCTTCGGGTCGACGGTGAGCTTTTGGTTGTCGCTGCCCATCAGGCGCGTCAGCTCTTCGTTGACGATCTTGACGATCATCTGCGCGGGGGTCAGACTTTCCAGCACATCCGTGCCGACGGCACGCTCGGTGACGGCGGCGACCAGGTCCTTGACGACCTTGTAGCTCACGTCCGCCTCCAGCAGCGCCATGCGGATCTCCCGCATCGCCTGTTTGACGTCGGATTCCGTGATGCTCCCCTTGCCGCGCAGTCGCTTGAACGCCGCGGAGAGCTTTTCGGTTAAGGCTTCAAATGCCATGTGTTACTCCTTTATCCGTTCCGCAGCCGCGAGCAGCTCTTCGGCAAGCGATGCGCCGCCGGGAAGCGCCTTCACACGCTCTGCGATCGAGAAAAGCTCCTGCCGAGCTTCACGGCAGGCGGCATCGCGCGCGACGCAGCCGGTTTTTTCCTCGAAATTCCGCAGGATGGTTTCCGTCCGGTGGAGCGTTTCGTGCACGCTCTGACGCGAGACGCCCGCGTTTTCCGCGATCTCCGCAAGAGAGAGATCCTGATTGTAATACTGATCGAACAGGTCTTTCTGCCGCTCGGTCAGAAGCTCTCCGTAGGCGTCAAACAGCAGCGCCATGGAGAAAGTGTCATTCCGCACGGGATCGCCTCCTATCAAGTGAAAATCCTTGACAGCTTACCGAATATAGCACAACCGCGCGGCGGTGTCAAGTGTTTTTTCCTGACAGGTGAACCCTTCCATTTACTTTTTATTAAAATTGTGCTACGATGCCGATACGAAACCATTTGGGAAAGGGTACATTATGAAACTGTTTGCACCGCGCCTTCGCAGGGCGCTTTCCATACTGACGCTGTTTGCGCTCTGCACGGGTGCGGGCGCCGAGTTTCTTCCGGTCGCGGAAACGACGCTTCCGCTCTCGCAGAATGCCGCGCTCACCGATTCGGTCCTGCGCGATGACAACACCGCTTCGCTCCGCCGCGAACGCGTTGTTTCCTTTACGCCCGGCGGCGAAACGATCCCGCGCGTGGTCTACGGCTCGACGCTCTTCGGCGAGACCGCAATGGACGACATCGAGGCCTATCCCGCCGCATGGAACTATGATGTGCTTTCCGGCGTGAACGGAAGCTTTTTTGACTTCGGCACAGGCATCCCCTACGGCGCGGTCGTCACGGACGGCGCGCTCCGCACCAGCGGCGATCTGGAGGCCGTCGGCTTCCGTGCGGACGGCACGGCGATCATCGGAAAACCCGGGATCGCGGTCAGGCTGACCTTCCCGGACGGCACGGCGATCGACTGTCATCTCAACAAAACGCTCACGCGCTCGAACGGACTTGTGCTCTACTCGCGGGACTACGATTCCCGCACGAAAAATACACAGAACGCGTTTCATGTGGTCCTCGGCACGGATGAGCCGGATCTGCTGCTCGGCACGACGCGCACGCTGACAGTTCGGGAGACGGGCGAGGCGGTCTCCTGCCCGATCCCCGAGGGCGGCTTCGTGCTCTCGATGGCGGTGGATACGGAATACCCGGGAACGCTGCAAAACCACCTGCTTCCGCTCAAGGAAGGCGACGTCCTCACGGTCTCCGTGGAGGTCGATCCCGCGTGGGCGGATGTGGTCAGCGCCTGCGGCGGTATGGAAATGCTCGTGCAGGACGGCGCGGTGAAGCAGGACTTTCTGCTCACCTCGGCAAAACAGCGCTCGGCGCGTACCGCCGTCGGCGTGCGCGAGGACGGAACGGTCGTGTTCTATACCGTGGACAGCCGGGACTCGACGGGGATGACGCTTCCGGAGCTTGCGGAGAAGATGCTCGCGCTCGGCTGCCGGAACGCGCTGAATCTGGACGGCGGCGGATCGACCGCCCTGCGCGCGAGACTTCCGGGAACGGAAAGCACGCAGACGATCAACACGCCCTCGGACGGCAAGCTGCGCCGCTGTGCGAACTTTATCTTCCTGCTGCTTCCGAAGACGGAGGCGGGACAGGCGGCGCAGCTGTTCGCCTATCCCTACGGCGCGTATCTGCTGCCGTACGGCAGCGTGGAACTGACCATTACCGCAGCGGATGAACGCTGTCTCCCCACGGCGGTCCCGGAGGAGACGGTGCTCACGGCGGAGGGCGGCGAGATCACGGACGGAAACATTTTCACGGCGCTCACGCCCGGACAGGCGACTGTCACGCTTACGGCGGGAGAGATCACCGGCTCTCTCTCGCTGACGGTGCTGGAGACCCCGGACAGCATCGGCGTCTTCCGTGAGGAGGACGAAAAAACCGGCGGCGGAAGCGTATTCTGCAATGAGACCCCGGACTTTACCGCGCGGGCGACCTACGCGGGAGAGCCTGTGTATGCCTCGGACAAGAGTTTTATCTGGAGCTGCGACAGCGTGATCGGCGCGATCGACGAAAACGGCCTGTTCACGCCCGTCAAGACCTACACGCCGCTGCAGGGTGAGGTCCGCTGTGCCGCGGGCGAAAAGGAGAGACGCATCGCGATCACGGTGCTGCCGGATCACCCCTTCCCGGACACGGAGCTCCACTGGGCGCGTGAAGCGGTCAAGACGATGTACGACGCGGGTGTGATGCAGGGCGCGGAGAAGGACGGCGTTCCGTACTTCCGCCCGGACGATCCGATGACGCGGCAGGAGTTTCTCACCGCGCTCGTCCGCAGCCTCGGCACGGATTTGGCGCAGTACGAGGAGACGGAGCTGCCCTTTGCGGACACGGAAGAGATCGCGGACTGGGCGATGCCCGCCGTCCGCGCCGCCTATGCGCTCGGTTATGTAAGCGGCAGCGCACGGGACGGTGCGCTCTACGCGATGGCGCAAAGCCCCATCAGCCGACAGGAGGCGATGACGATCCTTGCGCGGACACTGCCTGCGGAGGAAACAGAGCCGGAGGAAGATCCGCTTGCCGTTTTTGCGGACACGCAGAATGTTGCCGACTGGGCAAGGCAGAGCCTTGCGCGTATGGTCGGAAAGGGCATCATCTCCGGGATGAACGGAGAGCTTCGTCCGCGTGAGCCCGTCACCCGCGCACAGGTCGCGAAAATGCTCGCAGAGCTGCGGAACTAAGGAGGAAATACGATGAGCTATCCGTTTTTTGCGCTGATCTCGAGAATGCGCTATATCACGCGCTGGGGACTGATGCGCAACACATTCACGGAAAATATTCAGGAGCACAGCCATATGGTGGCGGTGCTGGCGCACGCGCTTGCGCTCGTGCAGAGAGACATCCTCGGCGGGACGGCGGACCCCGACCGCTGCGCGTCCGCTGCGCTGTTCCACGATGCTTCGGAGATCCTGACGGGCGATATGCCCACGCCGATCAAGTACGACAATCCCGACATTCAAAACGCCTACAAGCAGGTGGAGGCGGTGAGCTGCCGAAAGCTCCTTTCCATGCTGCCCGAAACGCTGCAGGCGAGCTACGAGCCGCTGCTCACCGAGAGCGATGCGGAGGTGCGGAAGATCGTCAAGGCGGCGGACAAGCTCTCGGCGCACATCAAGTGTCTGGAGGAGCTGAAGGCGGGCAATCAGGAGTTCGCCTCCGCGGCAAAGCAGACGCGCCGCGCGCTGGAGAAGATGCAGCTGCCCTGCCTCGACTGGTTTATGGAGCACTGCCTCGATGCGTTTTCGCTGGATCTGGACGAGCTGGATTGAATGCAGAATGCAGAATTGCGGTGTGCCTGCGGCACGGATTGGAAATATTGCCCTCTCAGTCACCTTCGGTGACAGCTCTCCCATAGGGAGAGCCAAGGATGCGGAGATGAAATAGCGGCGGTCGCAAAGACCGCCGCTGTATTTTAATGTATTTAGTTCTTGCCGCCCTTGACGGCCTTCATACGTTCGGCGTGGTCAAGGATGCGCTTGCGGATGCGGAGGCTCTTGGGCGTGACCTCCAGCAGCTCGTCGTCCGCGAGGTACTCGAGGCACTGCTCGAGGCTCATCTGACGCGGAGGCGTGAGGCGCAGCGCTTCGTCCGAGCCGGAGGCGCGGGTGTTGGTGAGCTGCTTTTTCTTGCAGACGTTCACGGACATATCTTCGTTGCGGCTGCAGGTGCCGATGACCATGCCTGCGTAGACGGGCGTGCCCGCACCAATGAAGAGCTGACCGCGCTCCTGCGCGTTGAAAAGACCGTAGGTGACGGCATCGCCGGTCTCAAAGGCGACGAGCGAGCCGACCTGGCGACGCTCGATCTCACCCTTGACGGGTGCGAAGCTGTCCAGACGCGAGGTCATAATGCCTTCGCCGCGCGTGTCGGTGAGGAATTCGTTGCGGTAGCCGAACAGTCCGCGCGAGGGGATCATAAATTCGATGCGCATACGGCTTCCGACCGGGGTCATCGAGACGAGGTCGCCCTTGCGCTGGCTGAGCTTGTCGATGACCGAGCCGACAGAGCCCTCCGGCACGTCCGCGACGAGCCGTTCGATCGGCTCGCAGAGCACGCCGTCGATCTTTTTGTTCAGTACGCGCGGGGGCGAGACCTGGAACTCGTAGCCCTCGCGGCGCATGGTCTCGATGAGGATGGACAGGTGCATCTCGCCGCGTCCCGCGACATTGAAGGCATCCGTGCCCAGCTCGGAGACGCGCAGCGACACATCGCGCAGCAGCTCGCGGTCGAGGCGGTCACGCAGGTTGCGGGAGGTGACGAACTTACCCTCCTTGCCCGCGAAGGGGGAGTCGTTGACGGAGAAGGTCATCTCCATCGTCGGCTCGGAGATCTTGACGAAGGGCAGGGGCTCTGCCGCGTCGGGAGCGCAGACGGTGCGCCCGATGGTGACGTCCGAAATGCCGGAGAAGGCGACGATCTCGCCCGCAGAGGCCTGCTCGATGGGCGTTCTGCCGAGTCCCGAGAACTCGTACAGCGCGACGATCTTTGCCTTCTGCATCAGCTCCGGCTCATGATAGTCGCAGACGATGACTTCCTGATTCTGATGAATCGTGCCGCGCTCGATGCGGCCGATGCCGATCCTGCCGACGAACTCGTTATAGTCGATGGAGCTGACCAGCAGCTGCAGCTGTCCTTCGGGGTCGCTCTTCGGGGGATCGATGTAGCTGACGATGGTCTCGAACAGCGGGATGAGATTCTCGCCCTGCTCGTTCGGGGAGTAGGAGGAGATGCCCTGCCGCGCCGAGCAGAAGATCGTCGGAGAGTCGAACTGCTCCTGCGTGGCGTTGAGGTCGAGCAGGAGCTCCAGAACTTCGTCCATGACCTCCTCAATGCGCGCGTCCGGGCGGTCGATCTTGTTGACCACGACGACGACCTTGTGACCCATTTCCAGCGCCTTCTGCAGCACGAAGCGGGTCTGCGGCATCGGACCCTCGGCGGCGTCGACCAGCAGCAGAACGCCGTCCACCATTTTGAGGATGCGTTCCACCTCGCCGGAGAAGTCCGCGTGTCCCGGCGTGTCGACGATGTTGATCTTAATATCTTTATAATGTACGGCGGTATTCTTCGCGAGGATGGTGATGCCGCGCTCGCGCTCGAGGTCGCCGGAGTCCATCACGCGGTCCGCAACGGCCTGATTCTCGCGGTAGACGCCGCCCTGTTTGAGCATTTCGTCCACGAGCGTGGTCTTGCCGTGGTCAACGTGCGCGATGATGGCTATATTTCTGATTTTTTCCCGTTCCATACGGTCGTTCCTTCCTTCTGCGGTGTAAAATCGTAAATCCAAGGTAGGATTTTATCACGGACGCGGGATAATTACAACACTATTTGGAAAAAAATATTGACATTCGCGACTCCTTTCCGCTATAATGTACTTCGCGGCTCTGTGCCGCAAAAGAAATGCACGCTGCGGCTGCCCCGGCAGCTGTTGAGCAAAAGGGGAGGGAACGCGCCCTCCGCCTTAATACAGGAGGTGTACCCCAATGGCAACTGTTCGTACCTATCAGCCCAAGAAGCGTCACAGATCCAAAGAGCACGGCTTCCGCAAGAGAATGTCGACCTCCAACGGCCGCAAGGTTCTCGCCCGCCGCCGCGCAAAGGGCAGAGCCAAGCTGTCTGCCTGATCTTTGCCGCGATGACGCCGATCCGCACGATCGGCAGTCACAGGCGCAAAATCCGTGTAACCCGGGGTGAACGGACGAGCTCTGTTCGCCCCGTCCATTTATGGAAAACTCCCCACTGCGGAACGGAGGGATGACGTTGCGGTTTTCGGGATCCTTGCGGCAGAATCATCTGTTTCAGAGACTCTACCGAAAAGGAAAAAGTGCGGTCGGCGGCCTTGTGGTGCTGTACTGCCGTCCCAACGGAACGGAGCTCAACCGCGTCGGTGTGACGGTCAGCGTGAAGCTCGGCTGTGCCGTTCGGCGCAACAGAGTCCGCCGCCGTCTGCGGGAGATCTATCGGCTGAATGAGGAGAGATTCCTTCCCGGCTTCGATATCGTCGTTGTTGCACGCGGCCGCTCGGTACGCGCGGACTATCGCGATCTGGAGCGGGAGTATCTCCGCCTTGCCGAACGACTGCATCTGACGAAGACGGAGACGGCGGAATGAAGACGGTTCTGCTCGCACTCATCCGCTTCTATCAGAAGGTCGTTTCCCCGCTCTTCCCGGCTCGCTGCCGATACATCCCCACCTGCTCGGAATATGCACGGCAGGCATTGGAAAAGTACGGCGCGGCGAAGGGGAGCCTGCTCGCACTCAAACGGTTTTTGCGCTGTCACCCTTTCTGCAAGGGCGACATCTACGACCCCGTTCCCTGAGGAAGGGAAAGCAAGCCCCGGAAACGGGGATCACACCGCCGCCGGAGGCGGCGCTCCTTTTGGAGGAAACATTGTATGATGGAAATCATTAAGGTACCGTTCGGTTATCTGCTGGACTGGCTGTGCCGGTTCTCGGGCAACTACGGCATCGCGCTGATCCTGTTTTCGCTGATCAT
>JAFVWG010000153.1 GCA_017501805.1 Oscillospiraceae bacterium | reverse complement strand
GACTATAAATACCATCACATTTACAAGGGCAGCAACAGCCGCCTGGACGAGCTGCAGGCAGCGTTCCTTGCCGCCAAGCTTCCCCATCTCGACCGGATGAACGAGGCGCGCAGAAAGATCGCAGCGGCATACACCGCGGGGATGAAAAACCCGAAGGTCATCACACCGTTTGTTCCTGCGGACTGCGAGCCTGTGTGGCACATCTACGGCGTTCGCTGCAAGGAGCGGGACGCGCTTGAGAAGCATCTGAACGAGCAGGGGATCAGCACCAATAAGCACTATCCCATTCCGATGCATCTGCAGGACTGCTATGCGGATCTGAATATCCCGAAGGGGACACTGCCGCTCGCGGAGGAGATCAGCGCGACAGAGCTGAGCCTTCCGATGTACTACGGTATGACCGACTAGCAGGTGCAGTTTGTCATTGACGCGGTCAACGCGTTTTGAAATCAGGCGGCATATGCCGCGAAAAGGGTGAGCGTATGAGCTGTCCGGAAAAAACGATCTCTGCGGTCGTCATTACATACAAAGAGTTTTCCTACGTTTACGAAACACTGGATTCGATCTTTGCACAGGACTATCCTGCGATCGAGATCGTCCTCACGGACGATGGCTCCCCCAATTTCCCGGAAGAGGAGCTTCGCACCTATATCGAATCGCACAAGGGTGAAAACATCGTTGGATATGTGTTGGCACACAGCGACGAGAACGTCGGAACAGTCAAAAATATCAATAATGGAATCCGCCGCGCTTCCGGCGATTTTATCAAGATCATTGCAGGCGATGACGCCTATTACGACGAGCACGTGTTTTCCGCGCAGATGGCTTGCTTTGACGCAGATTCGGAGCTTATGATCGTAACAGGGCGTACCTGTGAGTGCGATGCGGAGATGCAGCCGATTTACAAGCAGCAGGTCGATAACACAAACAATGCGCTGCCCACCCTGTTTTCCATGGAACCGAAGGCATATTTTAAGCGATGCGCGAAGGAGCATCTGTTCCCTTTGGTGACACAGGCGCTTCTGTTCCGCCGCTCCTTCTTTGAAGAAAGCGGTTACTATGACGAGCGATACTTCCTTCTGGAAGATCCTCCGATGGAAAAACGCATCATCACAAGTCGCGTACCTGTGGCTGCCGCCGACTGCACAGTCGTCAAGCACAGAGCCTCTGTCGGCGTGTCGGCCAACGAACAGTTCTTTGCGAAGAAGCAGAGCAAGTATTTTTTGGATCTTGCAAATTATGTAAAAAATGAGCTGATGACGCGACCGGAGTATTTCCCGCCGTTCCGCACGAAGCAGAAGTACAAAAGGGAACTGTTCCGCTATCGGATGAGCGTGGCAGACTCGAAGAAGGAAAAAATCCTGCTCGCGCTCAAAAATATTGACACCGCGTTTTGGTTCATCGTTTTAGCGCCTTCACGGGCGTGGGAAAAAATCAAGAGGCTCGTAAAAAGAAGAAAGCACTAACCGGTGAAACGCACACCGGGAAATAGGAGAGATCAGTATGATTATGCTCAGTGTCTTGGTTACGTTCTACAATATGGAGGACTACGTTGACCGTACAATGAAGAGCATCTTTAATCAGAAGGTCAATTTTGATTATGAGATTGTAATTGGAGAGGATGGCTCCTCGGACGGTACACTTGCGAAGCTGCGTGCATGGCAGGAAAAGTATCCAGATGTGATCCGAATCATTGTCCAGCCTCGGGAAGACCGGGAATATCTGTCTGCGGAACGTGCGTCGGGAAATCGCCTGAGCCTGTTGGAACAGGTCAAAGGAAAGTACTTCATCTACCTCGACGGCGACGACTGCTATTGCGATGAAATGAAGTTCCAAAAGCAGGTGGATATACTCGAAGATCCTGCCAACGCGGATTGCTCCTGCTGCGGACACAATGTCAGCTATGTACATCCTGACGGACGATCCGAAATTCTGAAATCATGGTTTGAAAAATCGGGGAAGGTTCGTTTTTCTCATTATTGGTGGAAAGGCTTTTTCCACCCCGATTCACTGATGTTCCGCAGCGAGAATATCCTGCAGGACGTAGAATATCGTCATCCGCTGTTTTTTGACGATAACTATATTACCTATGTGTTTGGCCATCTTGGGAAAATGTATTTTCTCAAGGATGTTATGTCCTGCTACTATGTGACGGAAACGGGCATTTGGCACGGACAGTCCCGTACGATCGGCTGGCTTCGCACTGTGACCATCTATGAGTATCTGTCAAAAATTTACAAAAGAAACCGCCTGACCGGTTTTCTGCGCTCTGTTCCGTTATGCTATCTTCTGCTGAATAAAAGCGAGGATTTGGACACCGAAACGATGCGCCCCTATTTTGAAGTGGCAGAAAAAAATGGAGCAAAACGAGTCGCGAAGCTGGGACACGTAAAAGGTGCGGGCAAGCAGATGCTGCGTATCTTCTATATGCTCCTTTACGCAGCAAACGCATGTCTCAAGAGAGTGTTCTGACTCTTTCGGCACAAACGGAAGTCGGTTTTAAGCTCGCAATACCTCAAAGCAACTGCAGTACCATTTACAGTATCGGCTTCTTGCGGTGAATCAATTTCTAGTATTGGTGGAGGAAGGTATGAATCTTCGTAGACTTGAAATGAGAGATGCCCCGTTGATGCTGTCCTGGATGCATGATAAGTCTGTTACAGAGAATCTTCGTGCAGACTTC
>JAFVWG010000152.1 GCA_017501805.1 Oscillospiraceae bacterium | reverse complement strand
CTCCCAGCGCAGGGCACACAGCTCCCCGATGCGCATCCCCGTGTACAGTGCCAGCAGGATGCCGAATCGGCACGGGTCTATGTCCCGAAGAAGAAAGTCGGTCAGCTCGCGCTGTTCCTGCCGGGAAAGCACACGCATTTCTTTCCGTGCTTCCTTGGGATACTCGATCTCCACCTGGGAAAACGTGCCCGGAAAGCGCTTTTGGGCGTATTTCAGGACAGAGCGCAGGATCACCAGAATGTCTTTCATGCTCTTGGGAGACAGGCGCTTTGCATCCGCAAGCGTACAGGAAAAATCCTCTACCGCGGCGGCGGTCAGCTCCGCCGGGCGGTATCCGCCAAGTCCCGGTTTGATGTGCAGTTCCATAACCGAACTGTATTTTATATATGTAGCAGGTTTGACTGTCCTCTGACAGGTTTTGAGCCATTCGTCACAAAACCAGGCAAAGGCGTGATCGGGGCTACTGTGAGACGGCTTCTCCGCAAGCAGCTCCGCCCTGCATTTTGTGACCTTTTCCTTTGCTTCGCGGTAGGTTTTGCCGTAACAGAACCCGTATAGGATCTTTCCTGCCAGGTCGTAGCCTTTTATGTACCTGGCTTCCCACCGTCCGTCCTTTCGTTTGAAGATGTTTTCACCCGTAGCCATATGCGTTTCCTCCTGTTTTTTGTATGTTTTGACCGCCTGCGGCGGCATGGATGACTGCTGATTTGACTGCGCATCCGGAAGGATAACCGCGTTTGTATGGGTCGGCTGTAAAAAATTTTATTTGAAACCCGGATTGTTTTTTGCGTTTTGACGATTTTTTCAAAAAACTCTTGCAATGCAAGAGCATCATTGATATAATTGAAAAACCTGAAAAAAGAAATTATGTAAATCGCGGAGTGTGAAACTCTGCGATTCGCGTCTATGCGGATTTTGAGTAATTTCGGTCCGTATCTTCGCGGAGTGTGAAACTCTGCGACAAGACATTGAGAAAGCGTGATGAGGGGACGCCGCAAGCCGTCTGCCGACTCGCTTTGGATACCCCGGCGTGCGCAGCGAAGCGCCGCCGTTTCCCGGAAAAAACCGCAATAATTCGTGAATGAGGAGAAAACCATTATGAAGAAAGCATGGAAGATCATCTCCGGCGTACTGGTTTGGATGCTCGTCGCAGTTGCCGTGGTGATGATGGTGTTCACCATCGTCTCGGTCAACACCTTTGACCGAAATGACCGCGCGATATTCGGACACAAGATGTACATCGTTCTGTCCGACTCCATGAGTGCCACGGACTTCTCCGCAGGCGCTTTGGTCGTAGTCAAAGAGGTACCTCCCGCAACGCTGCAGGCGGGGGACATCATAACCTTTGTTTCTCAGGGCACGGACAGCTACGGACAGACGATGACCCATAAGATCCGCTCCCTGACCACCACGCCGGAGGGAGAGCCCGGCTTCATCACCTACGGTACGACCACAGGCATTGATGACGAGAGCATCGTCACCTATCCGTATGTGCAGGGAAAATATGTCTTTGCCATTCCGGGGGTCGGATCATTCTTTACCTTTATGAAGACGCCGCTTGGCTATATGGTGTGTATTTTGCTGCCGTTTATGCTGCTGATCCTCTATCAGGGTGTGAACTGCGTGCGCATCTTCCGCCGCTACAAGAAGGAACAGATGCAGGAACTGCAGGACGAGAAGGACGCCATCGCCGCCGAGCGCCGCAAGACGGAGGAAATGATGGAGCAGATGCTCCGCCTGAAGGAAGAAATGATGGGCAGGTCCGCACCGACCCCGCAGCCCGGGCAGACGCCGGAAGCCGCTCCGCAGCCCGAGCAAAAGACGGAAGCGGTGGACGTGGACGCCATGATGGCGGAACTTGCCGCTCTGCGCGCACAGGTTGCGCAGCAGGAGAAGCCTGCCGAGCAGGCTGAGGAGTCCGAGAATCGGAACTGACGAAGGGAGATACCCATGGAAGACAAACGGGTGCAGAAAGAACAATCGAATAAGAACGGTCTGTTGAGCACCTACTTTGTCAGCCTGTTTTCTATGATGCTCTGCTTCGTGATGCTGCTGGGGACGTCCTTTGCGTGGTTCTACACGAACAACGCCAATGTGGGAAATGAGATCCATTCCGGCATTCTGACGGTGGATCTGCTCCACAACGATGTTTCTCTGGACGAGCATCCCGAGCATCCGGTGTTTTCCGCCAAGGGCCTTTGGACCCCGGACAACAGCGCGCAGGAAGAGACCGTCGAGGTGCGCAACACGGGCAATGTGGTCCTGGATTACGAACTGGACTTTGTGCCTGTTCCGGACAATGCCGCAGGAAGCATTGCCGGGCTTTTCACGGTATATGCCGACGGTACGGAGATCGGGACACTGGATCAATTCCTGAACGACACGGGCAATGCGCTTTGCCTTGCGAAGGGTGAGGAGCTCGAACCCGGCGATACGAAAAAAATCAAGATCAAGCTGCAAATGAATGCGTCGCATGCGCAGGACTTTATGGGGAAAAGCGTTCCGGTTTATCTGAAACTGGAAGCGAGCCAGCATATCCCTGCCGACGCGACCGAATAACAGGGTGGAGGAACACACCGTGAAAAAAGTATGGGATATCATATCCGGCGTTCTGGTGGCGCTGATCGTCGTCGCGGCAGTCACGCTTGTACTGCTGCGGGTGATGGGCTATCAGGTGTTCAACGTGCTCTCCGGCAGTATGGAGCCTACCTACAGCGTGGGCGATCTGATCTATGTGAAAAATGTGGATCCGGATGCGGTGAAGGTGGGAGACCCCATCACCTTCGTGCTGAACGAAGACCTTGTGGTGGCAACGCACCGTGTGATCGGGATCGACGCGGAAAACCGCCACTTCTACACCAAGGGCGATGCGAATGAGACGGCGGACGCCGCGCCGGTGCACTTCAACAACCTTATCGGCGTCCCGAAATTCAGCATCCCCAAGTTGGGCTATGTGTCCGACTTTATCCAACACCCCCCGGGGCTTTATATTGCAATCGGTGCGGGACTGATGCTGCTTGCAGCGCTGTTTCTGCCGGATTTGCTGTGCGGCAAGGACACACAGCAGAAAGATAAGGAAAAACAAGAGGAGGACATACAGGAATGAAGAAAAAAGGTATTATCGCCCTGTGCCTGATCGCGGCCATCGGCGCCGTGCTGACGGTGGGCGGAACGCTGGCATGGTTCAGCGACACGGACGAAGCGACCAACACCTTTACGGTGGGCAGCGTGGAGATCCGGCAGAACGAGGTCTTTGACCCGACCACCGCGCAGCTGATCCCCGTCGGCAGCAACACCACTCCCGAAGATGACGACAACTTCATCCAGAAGGAAGTTACCGTGAAGAACACCGGCAGAAATCCTGCCTATGTGCAGACCTTTGTTGCGGTTCCCGCCGATCTGGACAATCACGGCATCCTGCACATCCACGGCAATGCCACGGGCGGCTGGATCGCAGTGGACGGCGATCTTTCTACCGCCGAGATCGATCCGTGCGCCACTGCGGTGACGGTGAACGGCAACCTCTGCAATATCTACAAGTTCCGCAACGAGAACCCGCTCGCTGTGAATGCTGAGACGGCTCCCGCCATGCTCGGTGTTTATGTCGATCAGGCTGCGGATATCAATGTTTACCGCAATGCCGTGGACGAGAACGTCATCGATCACGCGTATTTCGTGATGAACGGCGCCGAGGTCACGAGCTATGATGTGGCTTCCATGACGCTGAACGTCTACGTTGCCACGCAGGGCGTCCAGTCCGAGGGATTCGCCGATGCGGCGACCGCTCTGGACAGCGCGTTCCCCAACCACCCCTGGGCAACGGCTCCCTGAGAAAACATACGATAACGTCCGACCTGTCCCCACGGGGACAGGCGGCGATCAAAGGGTGTAAGAGCGCTTATGCCTTTTGATCACCGAAAGGCGAAAAGCAAAATTCCCAAAGTAAGGAGAAACCGAAATGAACAGCAAGAAAGTAACCCGCAGCGCGGTGTTTGCAAGCTTCACGGCTCTGCTCCTCTGCGCAAGCATGCTGGTCGCGACCACGTTCGCGTGGTTTACCGACAGCGTGACCAGCTCCGGCAACATCATCAAGTCCGGCACGCTGGATGTTGAGATGCACTGGGCAGACGGCACGAAGGCCGTTCCCGCCGACGACAGCACGGATTGGACCGACGCCTCCACCGGCGCGATCTTCAATTACGATCTGTGGGAGCCGGGCTACACCGAAGTGCGCCACATCAAGATCAAGAACGCCGGCACGCTGGCTCTGAAGTATCAGCTGCGGATCGTTGCCACCGGCACGGCTTCCGACCTGACCGACGCGATCGACGTCTACTTCACCGATCCCGCCGCGCAGGTCGCTGACCGCACGGCTCTGAACGCGGTCACTCCCATCGGCAGCCTGACCTCGGTTCTGGCTGCGATGCCCGCCAACACCAAGGGCGAGCTGACCGACGGCTCCAGCGCCGTTGTCACCCTTGCGCTGAAGATGCGCGAGAGCGCGGGCAACGAGTACCAGGACAAGTCGATCGGATCCAGCTTCGCCGTGCAGCTGCTCGCAACGCAGCTGACCGCCGAGAACGACAGCTTTGATAATCAGTACGATGTGGAAGCTCCGCTGGACTACATTCTCGTTTCCAACGCTACGGAGCTGAAGGCCGCGCTGGCTGCTAAGGAAGCCAACATTATGCTGACCGACGACGCTGTTGCAAGCGAGCCCTATGCCGTGGATTACAATGCGAACATCAACGGCGCAGGCCACACGATCAAGCGTGCCGACGGCTACACCGGCACTCTGTTCAACGTTGCCACCGGTGCTACCCTGACGATGGAAGCCGTTGTTGTTGACGGCGGTGCCGTTTGGGCAAACCGCGCGGTCGGCAGCGTGGGCAATTCCGCCAACAACGGCGTGGTCGCGACCGGCAATCTGATCGCTACCACCGGCAACGGCAGCATCGTTCTGAACAAGGATGCCGTTCTGCAGAACAACGACGGCGCAAACGCCGTTTCCCTTGCCACCCGCGGCGGCGGAACTCTGACCGTGAACGGCGCGCAGATCATCAACAACCGCTCTGCCGCAGGCGCGATCTGGGGCGGCGGCAACATCATCATCAATGAAGGCTCCAAGATCAACGGCAACCACGCCACCACGATCGGCGGCGCGATCCGTATGGTGGACGGCTATAACAACATCACCTTCACCATGAACGGCGGCGAAATGAACTACAACTCCAGCGCCGGTACCGGCGGTGCGATCTGGGGCGGCAACAGAGCCACCTACATCTTCAACGGCGGCGAGATGGCATACAACACCTCCGCCACGGGTGGCGGCGCCATCTGGACCGGCACTTACGAAAGCTACACCTTCGCAGGTAGCTTCGAGCTGCACGACAACAGCTCCGGCGATCTGGGCGGCGCGGTGCGCTTCTGCGACCACGCTTCTCTGACCATGACCGGCGGCGCGGTCTACGGCAACACCGTGAACGGTGAGAGCAGCGCGTTCTACCTGAACAACAACAGCGCCACCATCACCGGCGGCTCGATCGCGGACAACTTCAGCTACTCCGGCGGTCTGGGTCTGACGATGGGCAATGTGGACATGGACGGCGTGATCTCCTTCAACCTCGCCACCAACCACAACACCGCTTATCTTGCGGAAAGCTTCAACACGTTCAAGTTCACCGTGAACGAAGCTGCCGCGAACTTCGCACAGTTCAACTTCAAGCCCGCTGCCGGCTACACCTACACCGACGGCGATGAGGCGAAGCTCGTCTGCATGAACGCAGGCTACGAGACCTACTGGGATGCCGTTACCGGCACCTTCCGCCTGAAGGCGATCTGAAAAACAAATTCGTCCGACCTGTCCCCACGGGGACAGGCGGCGATCAAAGGGTGTAAGAGCGCTTATGCCTTTTGATCACCGTAAGGACAAACGGTGAAGACACGCATTTACAGCAACACGATCCCGAGGAAAAGGAGAAAGCAGAATGAAGAACAGAAAAACTACCCGCAGCGCAGTATTTGCCAGCTTTACGGCTCTTCTGCTGTGCGCAAGCATGCTGATCGCGACCACGTTTGCGTGGTTTACCGACAGCGTGACCAGCTCCGGCAACATCATCAAGTCCGGCACGCTGGATGTTGAGATGAGCTGGGCCGACGGAACGAAGGCCGTTCCCGCCGACGACAGCACGGATTGGACCGACGCCTCCACCGGCGCGATCTTCAATTACGATCTGTGGGAGCCGGGTTACACCGAAGTCCGCCACATCCGCGTTGCCAACGTTGGCACGCTTGCGCTGAAGTATCAGCTGCAGATCAAGGCCAACGACGTGGTCAGCGCGCTCGCTGAAGCGATCGATGTTTACTTCCTCGATCCCGCTCAGCAGATCGCGGATCGTGCGGCTCTGCCCGCGGCGAGCCTCGTCGGCACGCTGGACGACGTTCTTTCCGGCGGCATTGCCAAGGCAAGCGGCAGCCTGGGAGCGTCCGATGATGTGGAACTGACCATTGCACTGAAGATGCAGGAAGATGCCGGCAACGAATATCAGGATCTGGCCATCGGTTCGGACTTCTCCGTGACCCTGCTGGCTACGCAGATGACTGCCGAGACCGACAGCTTTGACAATCAGTACGACGCCGAGTCCGGCTGGGACGGCTCCGTTCCCACCGCGATGCCCGAAACGCTGGTGGTCGACACCGCGAACAAGGTCATCTCCATCAACGACACCGCTGCCCTTGTGTACCTGAACACGCTGGTCAACGACCCCAACTTCAGCACCACCTACGGCAGCAAGTGGCAGTACACCGTCGAGCTGAACGCCGACGTGAACCTGATGGGGAAGCCCTGGACTCCCATGGTTCTGAGCAACTTCGTTGCCTTTGAGGGCAACGGACACACCATCCGCAACCTCAGCGTGAACACCTCCGGCAAGGCAGGTCTGTTCTCCGAGATCAACTGCGACGACATCGGTATCACCTACATCCGCAACCTCAACGTTGACGGCGCCTATGTTCAGGGCGGCGACTGCGTCGGCGTTATCGCCGGTTATAACCCGCAGGGCGTTATGGAGAACGTCACCGTCAACAACGCCACCGTGATCGGCAACAAGTACGTCGGCGGCATCTACGGCCACGGCAACGGCGCTGTGACCGGCTCTGCCGTGAAGAACAGCACCATCACGATCCCCGCAGGCGG
>JAFVWG010000151.1 GCA_017501805.1 Oscillospiraceae bacterium | reverse complement strand
GCGTTCCAGCTCGCTTTCCTCCTCAAAGGGCTTTGACATATACCGCTCCTTCGGGTCGATCTCGTTGCCTAGAAAATGCTGTCCCTGGATAAGATAGTCGCAGGGATAGTCCTCCAGGAAGCGAAGCAGTCCTTCAAACCAGCGCGGATAATACTCTGCCTCAAACCCGATATGGATTTTGATTTGCTCCTTGTACTTTTCACGCAGAGCGGCCAGGGATTCGAAGTAGCCCGCCGCATCCGTCAGCGGCATACGGAACTTTGAGCAGTAGCCGTCCATCGGATAGGGCACATGGTCGGCAAAGCCGAGCTCGGTCATACCGGCGTCGATGGCGCGAAGGACGTATTCTTCGTCCTCTCCCTGCGCGTGATGGCAGCGATATGTGTGCGTATGGTAGCTGCAAAACATCGGGCAGCCTCCTTACCAGTTCAGACCCATAGAGCAGTGATGGTCCTCGGTGAACTCCGTAATTCCCCAGTCAATAGCTTTTTTATATTCTTCCATCGAGGTACGCTTGAGGTTGAACGCAGATACCTGGAAGCCGTAATCGAGCGCCTGATGCACAAGATCCTCATTGAGCTTCTGGATCATCGGTTCAATGACCAGACGGCACTTGCCTTCGGCAAGCGGAGAAGCGGCGAGCTTTCCGGTGCGAAGGAGTTGAGCGTATAGCCGTCGATGCTGTCGCCGAAGATGCTGTAAGCCAGCTCCAGCACCTCCATGCAGGGCGCTTTGACGTGGAGGTACGGCGTCAGATTGTATTTCTGCAGCATTTTCTGGATCCTGAGCCAGCCGCTGATGCGGACAGCGCCCTGATGCGCGCTGAACATCGGCTTCATACCGGTCTTGGAGCAGATGGCAAAAAAATCCTCCAGCTTCAGCAGGCGCGTGCCGCGGAAGACTTCATCCTTCCGCAGGCCGTAATCCCAGCGATCCATTTCCGGGTAGGTCATCTCATAGATCGAGCGTTCATCATCCACAAGGCTGCCGTCGGCCTGTCTTGCGTACTTGGCAACGCCGCCGAGCGAGTCGTGCATACAGACCAGTTCGCCGTCCGCGATCTCCTTGGGGTTAATGATGCAGGTGGAGAATCCGCTCTGCGCGGCAAGCTCCACCGCGATCGGCGAGTTGGCGGGCGCAGTTCCCGTAAAGCCGAGGTGCGCGTTGAAGCGGACGCCATAATCCTTCCAGCGGTCGGGGTTGCCGTAGCTGTTGTGGAATTCGCGCAGCATCAGCTTCGTTCCTTCGGGGATGATGACCTCGATCTCCGCGTGGAGCGCCGGATGGAACATCGGCGGCACACGCCACTGCTGACGCGTCCATTCGTTCTGCTTGCCGATCGTATAGAGGTGCGATTCATAGATCGGTTTTACGGCGCCGTCGCGGATCAGGAAGAAGCGGATCTGCGGCGCGTTCTCACCTTCGTAGCGGGAGGATGCCGTCACGACCATACAGTCGCTGCAGGCGCTCTGCACGGAAAAGCGGAAAGAGTCCGTAAAGCAGCCGTCTTTCCCGAAGCGGTCGATCCCGGACATCGTAACATTCTCCTGGAACATATGCGTCAACACCCTTTCGAGATAATTCCTCTTGATTATAGCACAGCGGAATAGATAGCGCAAAGAATTTGTGAAAAAATCGAAGATTTTTCCGAACATGCAGCGGCTTGACAAAATCGGGCATCCGTGCTACAAAAGCAGTGATCATCAAACGAAAGAAGATGTAGCCTATGTACAACAACAAAGTAACTGTAGGCATCGTCCCCACGCTCAGGCAGCCCTTTGGCTCAACGGACAACCGGTATATGGATTTTTATTGCTTTACCGACACCTACTGCGTCCGCGCCTATGAAGCAGGGCTGCTCCCGATCGGCGTTCTGCCCATCGAAAACAGGATCAAAACGGACATATTGGAGCTTTGCGACGCTTTCATCCTGCAGGGCGGATTCATCACGCAGCCGTATCATATTGAAGTGATCGACCACGCTGTTAAAACGGGCAAAAAGCTGCTCGGCATCTGCCTCGGCGCGCAGAGCATTAACGCCTACTTCGCGCTGAAGCACGAAGCGGAAAAGCGCGGCTGGACCGGAACTCTTGCGGAGCTTTATATCGAACTCAACGATCGCTTCCTCGGCAAGGTCGAAGGGCATAAGCCGCTGGATATCCTGCCGCGCGGAAACAAGGACGCGTGCAAGCACCCGGTCTATCTGACCGAGGATTCCCAGCTTGCGAAGATCTACGACCGCACGGAAGTCTTCGGTGCATCGTACCATGTCTGCCACATTGAATCCCCTGCCCTCGGCGTCACCGTGACGGGCAGAGCACCGGACGGCATCATCGAGGCGATCGAGGTCGGTGACCGAATCATCGGCACGCAGTTCCACCCGGATGTGGACGGTGAGCTTCCCGAGGTCTTTGACTGGCTTGCAAAATAAAAACAACACGGGACACTCAGCCAGCTGAGTGTCCCGCATTTTTGCAATAAGAGGATGATCCCTTATTCTCGCCGCAGTGGCAGGTTTTACCTCCGCACTGCTTGGCGTGAGGACAGCCGACACAATGCTGTCCGCTTTTTTTCGCTCTGTACAGGTACAGTCCCGCGCCTCCTGCGATCAGCAGAAGAACGACCACCAGAATGATATTTGTCATCATCACACCTTCTTAGCAGCCTTCAAGGCATACTCTTCCTTCAGCTTCTTATTTGCGTTGCCGATCAGTCCCGCAACAGCGGCCGTCATTGCGGCAACGATGACGAGTCCTGCGATCGCGGCGCCGACATTCAGCGTGGCGGGAGCTGTGATGAGGGTTCCTACGGTGTAGACCAGGTACGCGACCGTGTAACCCACGCCGAGCTGAAGTCCGATTCCGCCCCAGAGCCATTTCGCGCTCTTCATTTCCGCATTCATTGCGCCGATGGCGGCAAAGCAGGGCGGCGTGTAGAGGTTGAACATCAGGTAAGCAAGTGCTGCGACCTTCGTGATGGCAAAGACCGTTGCAACCTCTGCGCCCGCGCCTTCCACGAGGGCAAGCTCTTCGGTGTCGATCAGATTCTCAAGTCCGACGAAGCAGACAGCAAGCGTACCGACGACGTTTTCCTTCGCGATGAAGCCCGTAACGGCGGCTGCTGCAAGCTGCCAGCTGAGCACGCCGACGATCGGAACGAGGATGTATGCAAACGGTCCCGCGATTGAAGCAAGGATCGAAGCATCGGCGCTTTCCGCAACGCTGAGGCTCCAGGTGAAGGTCTGCATCAGCTGCACCGCCATATTGCAAAGGAGGATGATGGTTGCGGCCTTCACAATGTACGCCCAGCCGCGGCTGCACATGGACTTGAATGCGCCCCAAAGCGAAGGTGCCTTGTATTCGGGCAGCTCGATGATGAAGAAGGACTTTCTCGCCTTGTAGCCCGTGATTTTGTTCACCAGCAGCGCGCCAAGGAAAATGAGCACGATGCCCGAGAGGTACATCAGCGTGCTGACCCAGCCCGCATCATCGAAGAACGCACCCGCGAACAGTGCGATGACGGGGATCTTCGCGCCGCAGGGCATAAACGGAGCGAGCATCGCCGTTGCTCTGCGCTCCCGTTCGTTTCGGATCGTACGGCTCGCCATAATTCCGGGGACAGCACAGCCGATCGTGATCACGAACGGTATGACCGACTTGCCGGAAAGGCCGACCTTTTTGAAGATCGGGTCAAGGACAACCGCAACGCGCGACATATAGCCGCAGTCTTCCAGCAGAGCAATGAGGAAGTACATCACCATGACCAGCGGCAGGAAGCCGACAACGGCAACAACGCCGCCGATGACGCCGTCCACAAGGACCGCAGAGAGCAGCGGGTTTGCATCGCCGAGAAGTCCGCCTACCCATCCCTGGAAGCCTTCCAGCCATCCGACGAGCAAATCCGCAATGGGTGTTCCGACCCAAACCTGTGATATCTGGAAGACGAGGTACATCACGACCGCGAAGATCGGAATACCGAGCCACTTGTTCGTAAGAACAGCGTCGATCTTATCGCCGAGATTCTTGTCCTTTGTGAGGATCTTTCTGGTCTCGACCGACTTGACGACCTTATTGACAAATTCAAAGCGCTTACGGTCAGCGGCCTCGACCGCCTCCTTGCTTGTAAGGTCGATATTTCCCTGGGAATAAACCGCTTTCTGATCCTTCCCTGCCTGTGCAACGGCGGCGTCAACGACCGCCTGCAGTCCATCCGCGGAAACAGAGACCGTCTCGACCACGGGGCAGGCAAGTTTCTCGGAAAGCTTCTGCACATCGATCTTCGTGCCCTTCTTCTCGTTGATGTCGCTTTTGTTCAGCGCAACGACAACAGGCACGCCCAGCTCCAGAAGCTGTGTGGTGAAAAACAGGGAGCGGCTGAGATTGGAAGCGTCCACGATATTGATGATAACATCGGGATCCTCTTTTTTCACATAGGAGCTCGTGATGCTTTCCTCCGAAGTAAACGGCGACATGGAATACGCCCCCGGAAGGTCAACTGCGATCAGCTCCTCACAGCCCTTGCTGTAAGCCTTTTTAATGGGGTGTTCTTTCCGCTCTACGGTAACCCCTGCCCAGTTTCCGACCTTTTCATTTCTGCCGGTCAGCGCATTGTACATAGTTGTTTTGCCGGAATTGGGATTCCCCGTCAAGGCAATTCTCATCATGCATCCTCCTTATAACACACATTAGTTAGTCAGTGCTAACTCCTATTCAAAAAAATATAGCTCTGCCGCTATATTTTAATAGATCAGATCTTAATGGCTTCTGCCAGCTGATTGTCAATGCTGTATCTGCCGTCCTTGATCGAAACGGTGCAGCCGCCCCTGCGGAAGGCAACGACCGTGATCCCCTCTCCGGAATAGCAACCGAGAGAGAACAAAAAAGCCTTGAGCTCTTCATCGTCCGTTTCGATGCTTCGGATGATATATTCCCGACCTTCGTCAGCCTGAAGCAGATTCATACACGACACCTGTCTTTCTTTGATCGAGTTCGGTTAGCATCGGCTAACCAACGCAGTAAGTTTACCATAGCTAACTCCCTTTGTCAATCCTCATTTTCAAAAAAGACACAGCCGCATCTGCTGTGTCCGATCAAAAACAATATAATCAGCAAAGCTGTAAAAAGAAAAACGACAAGATCCTCTCGAATCTTGTCGTTTTTTGGTGCACGAGGCGGGACTTGAACCCGCACGTCCGGAGTGGACACTAGAACCTGAATCTAGCGAGTCTGC
The DNA here is from genome assembly GCA_017501805.1 of Oscillospiraceae bacterium. GTDB lineage: Bacteria > Bacillota > Clostridia > Oscillospirales > Oscillospiraceae > RGIG3566. Next base: position 2,171 of record JAFVWG010000151.1, on the reverse strand, counting down.
CAATTCCACCACTCGTGCATATCTGCGTCTTTCGACTGCCCACATATACTATCACACAGGCACGGGAAAGTCAATCATTTTCTATAAAAAGTTTTCCGCTGTTTTCAATTATACTTTTTCAGGTCGTGCGTCCGTAAAACACACCGGATCCCGCACAAAAAAACAAGGCAGCAGATGCTGCCTTGTTTTTTGCTTTAGGAAAGATTATGCACCGGTCTTGGCTTCCGCGAAGCGCTTTGCATCCGCACCGTAAGCACGGAGAGCCTGCGCCAGCTTGTATGCGGTTTCGCTTTCGAGAACGCGGGCGGTGTAGGCCTCAACGCTGTCGGTCACGGTGCCGAGCAGGGTCTCGCCGTCAGCAGCGGTGATCGTCACGGTAACGGCCGAGTCGATGTCCTTAGCGGAGACGGACGCCGTGGTGACATAGTGATCACCGACCTTTTCAAGAACGGTTCCTGCCTCGCTGCCGATCGCAGCCTTCGCGCCTTCGAACTCGTTGCCGGAGAAGTAGAACTTGAGGCTGATGGTGTCCTCCAGAAGAGCAGAGGTTCCGTAGAAGCCGGTCGCCGCACCATCCGCAACGATGCACATCCCGGTGACGGTACGCTCGCCTGCGACGAGGTTGGTCATATCGGTGGTCGGGACGCTCTCCAGACCGATCGCCGCGAGCTCATCGGGGGTCAGATCGGTAAGATCGCCGGCAAAATACTTCTCAGCCAGCTTGCCGTAGACCAGCATGGTCTTCAGCGTGGCGTTCAGCGTGTTGATGACGGTCTCGTTCGTTTCAACGGACGCGGGATCGGAATCCACATAGCCCTTGACGGAAACGCCCTTGACGAAGTCGACGTAAACCGTCGTGCCTTCGGTCTTGACTGCGTAGGCGTCAATGGTCTTGCTCATTTCCTTTGCGGCAAGCGTGTCAACGACCCAGTCGTGCTGTTCGCCGACAGCCTCGATGAGGTAATCAACACCGTCCTGCACATAGGTGACGGAATCGGGATCGTCGTACTTGCCGTCGGTGTAGAGGTTGATGGAGACGTTTTCCGCAAGGTTCAGGCTGTAGTTCGTGAAGTAGCGGGTCGTGTCGATCACGTAGTGGTTGTTGGGAGCATAGACCACAGCGGGAGCGTGCGCGAAGAGCGCGATCTCCGCAGCGCCGTTGCCCAGCTCACCGACCATCGTGATGTCAACAACGGTCTCCTTGCCGCCGTTCGCCTCGATCAGAGCCTTGCCGGAGAGGGTCTTGCCGTTGACGTCCATCGTGAATGCGGACTTGTGTCCGACAGCGCCGATCGCTCTGCTTTCGGCAACTTCGACATCCTTGTTCAGCGTCAGCTTCGTAGCGGCAACATCGGTTCTGCCGAATGCTTCGGCGATCTCAACCGCATCCTCGAGCGACGCGAACGGGAAGCTTATTTCAGCGAACGTGACCACAGCTGCGGCTTCAGCAGGAGTCGTCAGCATGGATGCGTCGGACGAGATCGTATGGATCTGCTTTCCTTCGATCTCTTCCACAGCGGTCTTCGTGGTGGAGAACCACTTCGAATCGATCGAGCCGGAAACGAACTTGCCTTCCTGGTCATTGCGGAGACTCGTGTTGCCGTCCAGGATGACCGTAGCCGGGCGATGTGCATCGCCATTGGAGGTCAGCATATTGATGGTAGGCTGCTTCGCACCGCCGAGGGTGGACAGTTCGCAGTCCTTGATGCAGTAGAACAGACGTCCGTCTTCGGAACCGGTAAGCGAGGTGGTGAAGAGCTGGAGCGCCGCACGGTAGGCGGAGCTGATCGTGCTGTTCGTCAGGATCGCATACGCGTTGCCGGAACGCGCTTCGAGGATCGTGTTGGTGGAAGCAGCATCTGCGGTGTTGGTGAGCTGCGCATTGTCGAGCTTGAAGCAGCCGCCCTCGCCTTCCAGAACGACCACGGGGGATGCATACGAAGAAGTGATCGTGCCGTTCTTGATGGTCAGGTCGAAGTTCTCAAGCGTCTCGTCCATTCCGAGGAAGCCGCAGTCAAGATCCAGACTGTACTCGTTCAGGTTGACGGTCAGAGCGCCGTTGCTTGCAGCAGCGGGAATCTGATACAGAACGTCATACTTGAGCGCCTCGGAGTCGGTCGAATAGGAAGTGCCGGTCATATCAATAAGGGTATTTGCGATGGTGATGTCGT
>JAFVWG010000150.1 GCA_017501805.1 Oscillospiraceae bacterium | reverse complement strand
CGGCGGCGGCGCCTTCTCGGGCAAGGATCCGACCAAGGTGGACAGAAGCGCCGCGTATATGGCGCGTTATGTGGCGAAGAACCTCGTTGCCGCAGGTCTGGCAGACAGATGCCAGATCGAGCTTGCCTATGCCATCGGCGTGGCGAAGCCCGTCTCGGTCAGCGTGGACACCTTCGGCACGGGCAAGCTGCCCGACACCGCGCTGGCGGAGCTGGTCGACCGCTGCTTCGATCTGCGTCCCGCTGCGATCATCAAAACGCTGGACCTGCGCCGTCCCATCTATCAGCAGACCGCCGCGTACGGTCACTTCGGACGTCTCGATCTCGACCTTCCCTGGGAGAAGACGGATCGCGTGGAAGACCTGCTGAAGAACGCCTGATTCCTAAAATGCGATACACCGCGGCTCCGATCGGAGCCGCGGTGTTTTTCAACTGCGCAGCAGGAGCGGCTGCAGCTGCTTTCCCTCCAGCGCCATCGCGATCGTTTGACCGAGCTTTGTGAAATCCGCGACCAGCGAGCAGGGTTTCCCGGCAGGATCGTCCTGTCCGAACGGAACAAAGTAGAAGTGCTTGCGCGCAAGCAGCTTTCCGATGTTTGCCGCGTTGCCGCCGAGCGCGTCATTGCTCGACACCGCAAGGACGATCGGCGCTTCGTTACGCAGGTGCGCCTTGCACGCAAGTGTGACGGCGGAGTCCGCAACGCCGTTTGCCAGCTTGGCGATGGTGTTTCCCGTGCAGGGCATCACGACGAGCAGATCCAAAAGCTGCTTCGGACCGATCGGCTCCACATCCGAGAGCGTTCGCAGAACAGGTCTGCCGCAGAGCGTTTCCGCCTGTTTCAAAAAGTCGGCTGCGGCGCCGAAGCGGCTGTCCAGACTGCCGCTCGTCTCCGAGAAAATGGGGACGACGGTCTCATATTCTCTGCAGAGCCGTTCAAGCTCCGCAAACACGCGCCCGAATGTGCAGAAGGAGCCGCACATTGCGAAGCCGATCCGTTCGCTTCTCATAAGGCAACCTCCTCTTCCAAAATCGAGAATACTTCCGACAGGATCAGTTCTCCCGCTGTTTTCGGACAGCAGCGACCGGGCAGACCCGGACAGGGGACAAAGCGTTTTCCGAGCAGAGCGCGGTCTTCTTCCGCCAAGCCGCCCGGTGCGGAGGCGAGCTCCAGCCAGAGGCAATCGGAGGAGAGCTTTGCCAGCTGTTCAGAGGCAAAGATCTTTGCGGGAACGGTATTGAAAATGCAGTCATATTGCGCAAGACCGTTTGCATAGACCCCGGTTTGTTCCGAGCGGAGCGCTTCGCTTTCGATTTTTGCAAAATCTTCCTTTCTGCGCGCCGAGACCGTGACTTCGGCGCCGAGTGCGCGAAGGCGACGCGCAAGCGCCATACCGATGCGTCCCGCGCCGACCACGAGAAACTGTCCGCCAAGAACGGAAGTGGGGAGAAGCGTCATTGCCGCCGCGAGTGCTCCCTCTGCCGTAAGCGCGGCGTTTCGGACGGTCAGCGGCGGGGAGGCGAGCAGATCCGTAACACCGGGATATGCGGCGAGAACTGCGTCCGGTTTTCCGCAGAAAACACGCGTGCCCTTCGGGATCATAGCGAGCAGAGCCTCCGAGGAAAGCGCTGTGCCGACGATGGTTCCGTCTTTGTCATATGTCGGTAGGGGGAGGATCAGAATATCTGCGCGCGGCAGCAGCGCTTCCGGCGGTGCATCGTCCGGAAGTCCGGCTACGCATGATACGGCGACCGGGTGCCCCGATGCCCTTAAGGCCTGCACGAGGTATCGCATCCTTGCGTCTCCGCCGAGGACGGTAAAGCTTCGTTTGTTCATCACGCGATCAACTCCTTTCCGTCCATTTTATGTCGGAACGAAGAAAACGCTCCCGAACTCTTAGGCGAGTTCGGGAGCGAATCTCCGATTGTTATGAGATGAACCACTGCGTCCAGTAGTTGCCGTTTGCCACATAGCCGACGCCGATCGTTGTGAACGAGGCGTTGAGAATGTTGGCGCGGTGTCCTTCGGAATTCATCCAGCCGTCCATGACCGCTTCTGCGGTCGAATAGCCCATGGCGATGTTTTCACCTGCTGAACGGTAGCTGATCCCGAGCGAGTGCATCATATCGAAGGGGGAGCCGTAGGTCGGACTGTCATGGCTGAAGTAGCGCTTTTGCGCCATGTCCTGCGATTTGATCCGCGCTTTGCGGCAGAGCTCCGCGGAGAGAGTCAGCGGCTTGAGACCGTGGGCGGCACGCTGACGGTTGACCAGCTCTGCGACGGCAGCCTCCTGCGGAAGAATATCTCCGGATACGGAAGGCGCTTCGACAGGCTTCTGCACGGGTGTTTCTTCAGGCTTCTGTACGGGTGTTTCCTCGGGTCTCTCTTCCGGAATCTCCTCCGGCGTTTCGACGGGTTTGCTGTCCGGGCAGGAAGCGCCGTTTCTTTGCGCGAGGCGAAGCAGCAGCGAGATCCAGTCGTTTTCCGATGCGGCGCTGCGCAGAATGCTCTGCAGTCCGTTTACCGCGCTTTGAATGCGGCAGCTGCCCGCCGCGGATGCGGGGGTCGCGACTCCTGCGCAAAGTACTGCGGCCAGAAGCAGGGAGAGAAGTTTTCTTTTGGTACGTTTCATAGCAATTACCTCCTGCTTCCGTTTTACTCCTGTTCGGGTGAAAACTGCAAGCTGTAAGTTTTACCAATGCGGTTTTCAAAACACAGGCTTGCCAAGTTCGCAAAAAGTGATTATAATGGTAAAACATCGCCCCAAAACGGGGAAGTACTACCAAATATTACACAAGAGGGACAATTATGCAGCAGCTTGGTTTTATCCGAAATATGCTGGACGTAAAGGTGCTGATCCTCTATGTGATGACACGCGTGCAGACGCCGATCACGGTGCAGCAGCTCTTTGAGCTGTGCTATCAGGACGATACGGTCAGCTACTTTGATGTCTGTGAGGCTGTTCCGCAAATGGTGGACAGCGGACATCTTGCCGAAGCCTCGCCCGATCGCTATGTCATTATGGAAGCAGGATGCAAGATCAGCGACGTTATGGCCGATACCATTGCATTCCCCGTCGCACAGCGTGCGAAGAATGCGGTGGAACGCTTCAATAAAGATCAGCGCCGCAGTGCGCATATCCGTACGGATATGAAACCGAGGGAGAGCGGTGAAGCTGTCGTTACGATGGAGTTCAGCGATCCGACGGGCGTGCTGATGCATCTTGAGCTGACGGCGCCGTCGATCCCGCAGGGGCATCGTCTGGAAAAGACCTTCCGCGAACGCGCGGAAAGCATCTATAAAAACATCATTTCGGAATTCCTGAAAGATCAGGACGACAGATTTTGAAAAGGACTGCCTGCGGCGGTCCTTTTCCAATTGTGTACAAAAGGTGAATTCTGCTTGCCTCCGGTTGAAATTCCGGGAAGTTATGGTATAATGAAATCAGATCGGAGACTGCAACGCATACCGATCGGAAAGGAGCAGAGTCCTATGAAGTTTCAGTACACCGAAAAGAAAGTTAGTTTACCGACCGCTGTTCACGCCTATGCCGAAAAGAAAGTCACAAAACTCGATCGCTTTTTCGACCGGGACGCAGAGGTTCTCGTAGCCTTCAGCGTCGAGAAGAACAACAATAAGGTCGAAATTACGATCAACGCTGCGGGTACCTACTTCCGCGCGAGCGAAAGCACTTCCGATATGTACGCTTCCATCGATGCCGCTGTGAGCACGATCGAGCGCCAGATCCGCAAGAATAAGACGCGTCTTGCCAAACGGCTGCGTCAGGATGCTTTTGTCCGCGAACCCGAGGTCATCTCCTCCTTTGTTCCGGATGAGCCGGAGGAGGGCGAATTCCGCATCGTCAAGACAAAGCAGTTCAATATGAAACCGATGCGCCGCGAAGAGGCGATTCTGCAGATGAATCTGCTCGAGCACAGCTTCTTTGCATTCCGCGATGAGGAGGCAAACGGCGCGTTCGCGGTTGTATATAAAAGAAACGACGGCGGCTACGGCCTGATCGAAGACGGAGAATAACTCCAAATAGTTCGAATGGCGTGGCACCTGATGGCTGCCACGCCATTTTTCACCCCAAAACGACTCGACACCGAAATGCAGCGCAAAAATTTTTTAAAAAAAGCAAAAAAAGGTGTTGACAAGGGGCTTCGGATTTGCTAATATAAGCGAGCTCGCCAGTTACGGCGGCGCGCCGAGAGAGCCGCAAGGCGATCGAGGCAAAAGCGTGTACCTTGTAAATTAAACAACGAGAAACATGTTGAAACACCTTGGACAATTTTTAAGTAAGTTG
>JAFVWG010000149.1 GCA_017501805.1 Oscillospiraceae bacterium | reverse complement strand
TTGTTCTTTGTCTTGCGGGAGAGAATGCGGATGACATTTCGGATCTCGTCATCCCGTCCGATGACGGGGTCGGTCTTTTTGCTGCGTGCCTGTTCGACCAGATCCGTGCCGTACTTCTTCAGCGCGTCGTAGGTCTCCTCCGGCGTGTCGGAGGTCACGCGCTGGCTGCCGCGCACGCTCTGCAGAGTCTGCAGGATGCGCTCCTTTGTGATGCCGTAGAGCTTGAACAGCCGCGAAAGCACGCTGTCCGCCGTTTCGATCAGCGCGAGCAGAAGATGCTCCACGGAGACATATTCATCCCGCATATCCGCGGCGATGCGCTCCGCTTCGGTCAGCGCACGGTCGACCGCCTGCGAGACATAGTAGCGGTCCGCCTCGCGCCCGCTGCCGGTGACGGCGGGAAGCTTCGCAAGCTCCGCGTCGACCGCGCCGGAGAGCGCGTCAAGGTCGAGCTCCAGATTTCGCAGCAGCTGCGCCGTCAGTCCGTCCTCCTGCCGCAGCAGGGCGGCAAACAGATGGATCTGTTCCATCTGCTGATTGCCTGCGCTCAGCGTCAGGCTCTGCGCGGTCTGCACCGCTTCCAAGGATTTTTGTGTGAATTTCTGCGCGTTCATAAAACCACGCTCCTCTCGTTTTTAGCACTCTGCGCTTGAGAGTGCTAATTCATTTCGATCACATCATACCACGCTTTCGGGATTTGTCAAGGGGAGAAGCGTCGTGTCAAAAAATGTTTACAAATTGATATCCGCGGTGTATGATAAAAGAACAAAAACACAAGGGGGTATACCTATGAAAACCGGTTTCGCAGAGATCCGTCTGGATACCTGCTGTACGTTCCGCATGGGCGGCACCTTCAAGTTCATGCTGAGCTCGGATATGCAATTCCATACGCCGCTTTATGCCAGCGCGTGGGCGGTGGAAGCAGGGGAGAACAGCTTCATCTGGGTTTCTGTCGACCTTGCCCGTTTTGCCGAGTCCGACGCGGATCTTATCCGAAAGGAGATCTCCGAGCGCACGGGACTGCCCTTTGCGCACATTCTGATCTCCGCGACGCACGCGCACAACGGTCCTACCGCGCGTCCGAGCATCTCGCCGTATTTCCCGTGCAACGACGATCTGAGCTATTTTGAAAAGTTCGGAGCGCGCATTGCGGAAGCGGGCGTGCAGGCCTGGAACAACCTTGACGAAGCGTATATCTCCTACGGACATACGATGGAGCCGGTATGTGTCCACAACCGCCGCTACATGATGGATACGGGCGAGAGCAAGATGCATCCCGGCGGCCCCGGCTATCCCGGACGCCTTATGAAGGAAGGTCCCGAGGATCCCGAGCTGCAGGTGATCTGGTTCATGAAGGAGAAGGAACTGGACGTCAAGAAGAGTGAAAATCCGCTGGCGATCATCGTGAACTACTCCACGCATCCGTCCGAGATGTACGACCAGGATGTTATGTCCGCCGACTATCCCGGCGTTATTCGCAGAAACCTCAAGGCGGTCTACGGCGACATTCCCGTTCTGTTCTTCCAGGGCTTTGCCGGAAATCTGACGCCGCAGGATCACGAGCACGATGCGACATGGGGAAAATTCCTCAACGGCTCGGAGCGCACCGGCACCATTCTGGCGGCGGATGTGATGCGCGTGATCTCGCTTGAGAGAAATCGCAAGGACGTGAAGGATATCCGCATTGTAACGGAGACCTGCCGCATCAACCTCCGTGAGGTTTCGGATGAGGATCTGAAGAAGAGTGACGAGGTGTTCGACCTGCTCGCGAAGGATCGCGCCGCCTTTGATAAGCTGGATGTCAAGGACAAGGCCTTTGCCAACAAGATCCGCAACCTCATGGACAAGCGCAAGCTCGGAACGTATGAGGATGTGCCGATCAGCGCTGTACGGCTGGACGATATCATCTTCCTCACGCATCCTGCGGAACTGTTCTGCGAATATCAGCTCGATATGAAGAAACGTCTCGGCAAAAAGACGGTCGGCGTAGAGCTGACGAACGGCGGCATCTGCTACATCGGCACGAAACAGGCGTATCTGCTCCGCGGCTATGAGATCAACGCCGGCTTCTACGATGCGGAAGCGGGTTCTGTGATCGAGGAGAGCCTTATAAAGCTCGCCGCAAAGCTCGGCAGGGAAGA
>JAFVWG010000148.1 GCA_017501805.1 Oscillospiraceae bacterium | reverse complement strand
TTTTGCTTCACCGTTTGCTGGATCGTCACCGAGTACGGCGCCGAGCAAAAAGGACAGCTGACAGAAGAAACGCCTGCCGCGTTCGGAACCTCGACGGAGTACCGGCGGCGGCAGGACGGACACATTATATTCACTTTAACCAATATACCACCTCAATCCCAAAAGACGAAATACCGCCGAAGCTGACGCTTCAGGCTTTCTTTTTGAAGTCGATGAAGTTTTTACCAGACTGAACTTCATCAAGCGTTTTGAGCATTTCGATATACTCCTCCGCCTTTTCGCGAGCTTCATCAGAAAGACCTTCCAGCATCTCGTGGACGTCAGGATCGGAAGCGATAGCCGGAGCGGCCGTGGAAGTACCAGCGGCGCCGACGCTTTCCGGAGCGTGCCCCATGATAGGAGACAACCCCAGGATATAATCAGCGGACACGTCATACAAACGAATGAGCTCCTGGATCGTGTCCGGGTCCGGAGCCGAGGAATTAGTTTCATAGCGAGACAAAGACTTGTCGCTCAAGTTGATAAGAGCCATAACCTGCTTCTGGCTCAAGCCTTTTCTCTCGCGTGCCTTTTTCAGGCGTTCACCGAAAGACAACATAGTATCCCACCTTTCAAGAGTAATTATAGCACACTTCCCGATTTTTGAGAATATATTTCTCGGAATTTGCGAAAAAGGTATTGACATCTCGGAAAACGAGTGGTATAATGAGGTCAAGAATTCTCGGAAAGCGAGAGAAAGGAGGAAGCAGCACAATGAAAAAAGTCCATCAGATGATGAGAGACTACCGCGAGAGCAAAGGCGTCTCCCAGTCCCACATCGCCAGGAAGACCGGGAAAAGCTCCCAGAGGATCAGCGCACTCGAAAATGGCAACATTCGCCTGACCGCAGACGAATTCGTGGACATTTGCGTGAACGGTTTCGAGATTTCCCCGGCTATTTTTTTTACCATTGCACTCTCGGAAAACGAGAACGGCAACGCGGACCTTCCCTCTGATTGAGAATCCTTACACTAAAATTATACCGAAAGGAGGCAGGAAAATATATGCCTAAACTCGCTACGAAAGCCGGCGACAACGAATTCTACAAAGCACGACTCGCGGCTTCATCGTGCAACGACAGACTGGCAAGCCGAGAAGGAGCATCCGAAGAGACCGGCATCGACCGCACTCGCCTGGCGAGAATCGAACTCGGAAGCCTGAACCCTTACCCCGAAGAGGTTCTGCTCATGGCGGACACCTACGACGCGCCCCAGCTTGCGAACTTCTACTGCTCAAAGATGTGCCCGCTCGGAAAGAAGACGGTGCCTCCTGCAGAGATGCGAAACATAGACCGACTGACGATCAGGATCATCACCGCACTCGGAGAAGCCAACGAAATCCGCGACGCCATTCTCGAAGTGGTAAAGGACGGAGTGGTAACCGGAGAGGAAGCACCCAGGATCCAGGCAGTCGTCGCAGCGCTCGACCAGATAGCCATCACAGCGCAGGAGCTGAAGATGTGGGTCGGAAAGAACCTCAAAGAAGGAGGCAACAAATGAAGAAGCCAGAAGAAGACAAAAAATACCTTCGAGTGACCGAGGTCGCCTCCCTCCTCGAAGTGAGCGAGAGCCGCGCCTACAAGATTATGCGCCAGCTCAACAAGGAGCTCGAAAAGCAAGGCAAGATAGTAACAGCCGGAAGAATTTCAAAGCGGTACCTCATGGAGAGGCTCTACTGCTGAAAGGAGAAACGATATGAAAAGAAAGATAACCTCCCTGATTATGGGAATAGCAATAGGAATCATCCTCACGGCGCTGATTATGAGCGCAGGCGGAACTGCAGCATCGGACAAAGCAGACCTTCAGACCCCGAACGTCGACCTGGTGCTGGCGCCGGA